>DMVN01000021.1:272-5577 GCA_003476685.1 Acidobacteriota bacterium
GGGACACCTGCAGGTGTCCCCTTTTCTGCTCTTTTCCGATGCAGCCTTTGATGACGGTAACCACCTATAGCAGGGAAGAGCTGACCGAGAGCAGCTTTTGTCGCCAGGGGGAAGGGGCTGGAAAAGGATTTTTAATTGGCGGGAAATCGATGCCCGTACCGGCTTTTCTGGGCATAGTTATAATCCCGACCTGTGAATCTAATATTCAGCATTGATTTCCGCGCTTATTGGTACCAGTAATTTTAGCCAATATCTACATGGACCGCGAAAATAATCGACGGATATTGCTTATTTAGGTCGGCAAAGTAACACATATATGAATGACCATTCATATGAGTTCAACTTTTTTATTAGATTTTAGATTATCTTAGAAAGCGTTTGCAGGTTTTCCCCTCAATTTAAATGGTGGGTCATGAGGGGGGATTATGAGGAAATTATAAGGAGATTAGAGAGCATAAGGGACACCTGCAACTGTCCCCTTTTTATGTTGACCTAAATAATTCGTAATCTATGAGTTAGAAATTAAGTCTCGAACAAAAAGGGGACACCTGCAGATGTCCCGTCTTTATATATATGATAAAATATGCTCAGACCTAAAATTCTGACAAGATGACAGGAGGGATTTTCATGACCAGAGAAATCAGAGGGAAGGGAATAGCCAGGCGGAAATTTCTGCTGGCCGGGTTAGGCCTGGTCGGATGTTCGACCCTCGGTGCGAAAGGGCTGTTTCAGTCCGGTCGCGCTTCCGGTCTGCCAGGTGAAGCCCCCTCGGCTTCCAACCGCGGTTTATCAGGGATGACCGCCTCGGGCCGTCTGTCCTCGCCCGTCTATTCCCCCGACGGCAGCCACCTTTTCCCTGCGGACCCGCTGGCTCCTGCTGGTAAATCCCGTGTCCTGCTGATTAAAACCGACAGCCGGGCCGACGGCGTGCGCAAAGCCTTTGCTTTTTTCATGGACTCCAACCCATTCCGTTCAAAAAAAGTTTTGATAAAGCCGAACTTCAACACCTCGGACGAAACGCCCGGTTCGACCCACAACGATACCCTGAAAGAAATCCTGAGCGAACTGCGTATAGCCGGAGCCAAAGAGCTTACAATCGGTGACCGCAGCGGACCCGAGCCAACCGAGCAGGTCTTCGATAAGAAAGGCATCCGGGAGTTGGCCAGAGCTTTTGAGGCGCGCCTTCTTAACTTCGATGAGCTCGGACCCGACGGCTACGTCAAGGTCACTCCCCCTGGCTCGCACTGGCAGGATGGATTTCTGGTGGCCCGGCCGGTGGTGGAGGCTGAGGCCCTCGTTTCAACCTGCTGCCTTAAAACGCATGGGTTCGGTGGCGTCTTTACCATGTCGCTCAAGAATTCAGTCGGGATTGTTCCCCGCAAGGGTTACACTTACATGCGAGAACTCCACTCCTCGCCGCACCAGCGCCGGATGATTGCTGAAATAAATTATGCCTACAAGCCGACTTTCATCATCCTGGATGGCCTGGTAGCCTTCGTTGATCAGGGCCCGATGACTGGACCGCGCAAAGAAGCTCATGTCTTCCTAGCCGGCGTCGACCGCGTGGCCATAGATGCGGTGGCCGTGGCCATCCTGAAGGAGCTCGGCTCCAATGATGCCATCATGAAGCCGAAGGTGTTCGAGCAGGAGCAGATCGCCAGGGCGGCCGAGCTAGGCCTCGGTGTCAGCTCCCCCGATGACATCATCATTGAAACCCTCGATGCGGCCAGCGCCGACTACGCCGCTAAAATCCGCCCCTTGCTCTCTTAAAAGAGGGGACACCTGCAGGTGTCCCCTTTCTTATCTATATTAATATCAATAATTTAAGGAAGACCGATCCTTAGTATTATTTCTTATATGACAAAAATAGTCATCCAAATTATTTATAATCAATTGGATAGAATCAGGGATGAAAAGCACCAAGAGGGGACATCTGCAGATGTCCCCTCTTAGTTCCAGGCCTTTAGATTTTCTCTTATCTGTGCGTGGTTGGCCATGGCCACGGCCATAGTATGGACCAGTTGCCTACCTAATACCCAGCGCAGGGCTTCAACATAACTCTGTCTGGCCTCAGGTGACGGTGCGTAGGGCCCGCCCGAGCAGGTCTTCATGGCTACCAGGCCTACGCCTCTCTCCCTGGCTGCTAGCAACTCGCTTTCCAGCGCCGCCTGGTCCCAGCTGCTCTTTCGCCCTGAATTCATGTGTACGTAAGCCCCTTTATGGTTGTATGTGGTCATGATTACATCATAAAAGTCGACTCTATTTTCCGCTCTTATCAATTCCACCTGGTTCTGATGGGTAGAGAATCCGTGGGCTCGTATAATTCCCTTTGATTTTTGCCTCTCGAAAAACTTCATTATCTCGGGATGATGGATAACAGCCGCCTTTTCAGCTCCGTGGATGAGCATGACGTCAATGAAGTCAGTGTTAAGAGCCTTCAAGCTGGCTGCCAGGGATTCCTCCATCTGGTTGAGGACCCGCTTAATATCATCTTTTGAGTTAAGGCCGTCGCCATCGAGGTTGACCCGCAATTTGGACTGGATGATAACCTCGTTCCGGCGGGCTCCCAGTGTCCTTCCTAGCATCACTTCATTCTGCCCTCTAAAATATGAGCGGCCTGTATCCATGAAGTTTATTCCGGCATCCATAACTGCCAGCACCAGTGCCGGCTCCATTGTCCGCGACACTCCGAAGCCCATAGTAGATACTTTGAGTCCGGTTTTTCCTAGCTCAACGTATCTCGAGGAGACTGATTTCCCTGAATTCTGGGAGTTCTGAGCCTGTTTGTCCAGACAGGGCGGGTTCAATTGCCTACCTATTTCTGACCTGATCAGGCAATCCGAGATATTTGTAGTTTGAGCCTCTACCCCTGCATAGGATTTCTGAAACAACCCAGCAATCGCTGTTCCAGCCAGGCTGCCGGCAAGTAACTTAAGAAATTCAATCCTTTTCATCTCGCCTTTTATCGTTTATCGTTGTGCCTCTTTATGTATTTTACAGCAAAAGTGCAGCAAAAGTGAGAAAGAGGGGGAGAAAGAGGGGACACCTGCAGGTGTCCCCTCTTTTATCTTTATTATTATCAATAAGTTAACTAGGACAGAGCCTCCGCGCGATTTCTTGGGCGGCAAAATTCGTCAGCCAAATTATTTATAATCAATTGGATAGAATCTTGGCTGAAAAGCACCAAGAGGGGACATCTGCAGGTGTCCCCTCTTTAAAATTTGCTTGCCTTTCCCCCGCCTCTTCATGCTAAAATTGACCTGCCAGGGCAAAGGCAAAGGAATTAGGGAAGCAGGGAAATGAAAAAACTCCAAAAGGCTAAAATGGCTTTCTCTTTTTATCATAATCTTAATCATCTGCTTCATCTTTTAATCACCCTGATCCTCATGCCCCTTCCGCTCCTCTTTCTCCTTCTGCGCCCCTGTTCTTATTCCTGTCCTTTTAATCTATCATGTCGGCCTTATATTAATCTTTCTTAAGGAATAAATCCCATGTGTGGAATTGTCGGCTACATCGGACACCGCCAGGCCGCGCCCATCCTCATCGAAGGTCTGCGCCGCCTGGAATACCGCGGCTACGACTCCGCCGGCCTGGCCATATATAGCACCGAAGGCCTGAAAATCCTGCGCTCCGTCGGAAAGATTTCCGCCCTAGCCCAGCTGGTCAATTCGGCCGCGCCCGATGGCACCTTTGGCCTCGGCCACACCCGCTGGGCCACCCATGGTCGCCCTTCCGAAAATAATGCCCACCCTCACCAGGTCAACGGCCTGGCCGTGGTCCACAACGGCATCATCGAAAACTACACCGAGCTCAAATCCCGGCTAACCCAGCTCGGCCGCGCCTTCGCTTCTGAAACCGACACCGAAGTCATCGCCCACCTGATTGATATTGAGCTTCAATCCAATCCCGACCTTTGCCAGGCTGTCCGCCAGGCCCTGGCCCAGGTCGAAGGCACCTACGCTATCGCCGTCATCAGTCAGGCCCACCCCGATTACTTTGTCGTGGCCAAAAACTTTTCGCCGCTCATTATTGGTCTAGGGGATGGCGAAAACTTCGTGGCTTCCGACATACCGGCCCTCCTGCCCTTCACCCGCCGCATCATCACCCTTAAGGAATTTGAAATTGCCTGCATTTATCGCGACCGAGTGGAACTCTTTGACCTGCGCAGCGGCCAGCTCATCGCCTCGCCCCCGCAGACCGTAAGCCTCAGCCTGCAGGCCGCAGAAAAAGCCGGCCACAAGCATTTCATGCACAAGGAAATTTTCGAAACGCCGAAGATTTTTACCGATACTTTTCTCGGTCGCATAAAAAGGGACCCTCCGCGCATCATTTTCGAAGAGCTCAACTTCCCTGCCGCCTCTATAAGCCGCGTCCTGATAATTGCCTGCGGCACTTCCTATCACGCCGGCCTGGTCGGTCGCCATTATTTAGAGGAAATTGCCGGCCTGCCAGCACAGGTTGAATATGCTTCAGAATTCCGCTACCGCCGCTCGGTCGTGCTGCCAGGCGACCTGGCCATCTTCATCTCACAATCGGGCGAAACTGCTGATACCCTGGCCGCTCTGAAAGAAATCCGGGCCCGCGGTCTGAGGACACTGGCCATCTGCAACGTCATGGATTCCTCCATCGCCCGGGCGGCCGAGCAGGTCATCTACACCCGCGCCGGTGTGGAAATCGGGGTAGCTTCCACCAAGGCTTTCATCGCCCAGGTGGAGGTCCTGCTTCTGCTAGCTCTCCATCTGGCCTATGAGCGCAGGCGGCTCGACTCCACTGGCCTGTCTGGTTTCATAGACCAGATTTACCGGTTGCCGGCAATACTTGAACGCCAGCTGGCCGTAGAAGAAACGGTGAAAAACCTGGCTGCTCGCTTTATCCACAGCCACGATTTTATCTATATGGGCCGAGGCCTGAATTATCCGATTGCCCTGGAAGGAGCGCTCAAGCTCAAGGAAATTTCGTACATTCACGCTGAAGGCTACCCGGCTGGCGAAATGAAGCACGGCCCGATAGCTCTTATCGACGAACAGGTTCCGGTCATGGCCCTGGCTACCCGCGGCAGTCAGCTCAAAAAAATTATCTCCAACCTGATGGAGGCCAAATCCCGTGGCGGCATCATCGTGGGCCTGGTCAGTCGCGGTGACAGCGAAACCCGGGCTCTTCTGGATTACGCACTGGAAGTGGAAGACGTGGACGAATATTTCCAGCCCTTTGTCAATACCGTCCCGCTCCAGCTCTTTGCCTACTTTGTGGCTGACCTCAAGGGGACCGACGTGGACCAGCCGCGCAACCTGGCCAAGAGCGTCAC
>DMVN01000021.1:5705-13094 GCA_003476685.1 Acidobacteriota bacterium
GACACCTGCAGGTGTCCCCTCTTTGAGTGGGGGAGGGGGATGGCTTTTTTGCCCCCTCCCCTGCTTTTTTTCACCCCCCTCATCACCCAAAATAATAATTGACGGCGGGCCGACCAATTTTATAAAAATAGCTCAAGGTTTAATTGGCTTTTCGAGAGAGAAGAATGGACGGTTGTCGCTCGCCTCAATCCCCGGCTCCAAGACGCCCCTCTCCACCTCGTCTTCTCCTCACCCGTCTTCACCGCCCCTCATCCCTAAAGCTCGATAACTCTCTCTCTTCCATCAAACATTATCCGAGTTGCCTTTCTACTGCATTTTCTTCGCCGGCTGCTGCTCTTTCTTCCGTCCTTCAACCCCATCGCCATTCCAAGCTCGCACCATGCCCTTATTTCAATAACCATTTCCTGAGCACCCGTCGTGATTCGCTGGCTCTTCCTTCTAACCCTTCTAACCCTGACCCCGGCCGCCGCTCCCATTCCCAGGCCATCCAGCCTTGCCGGCCTAGTTTCTTTCCATTCTCATCTCGACCGCCGCTCCTGTCCCCGCTCCTGTCCTCTCTCCCTCGCTTTCTCCCTCTCCCTCGCCCTCTCCACCTCTCCCTCCGGCACCCCCGCTCGCTTCGTTTTCGACATCCTGCTGCAGCCGCAGTTGCTTCGCACTTCGCATTCTCCTCCATCCTCCTCCTTCTCTTCCTCCTCGCTCTCACCCTCACCCCGCTCCCGCTCCACTCCCAGCCCGGCCCCCACCTCCTCTTCCGCACGCTGTCTATCGAGCAAGGACTCTCTCAAAACTCCGTTCTGTCAATCGCCCGCGACCGCCACGGCTTTCTCTGGTTCGGCACCGAGTCCGGCCTCAACAAGTTCGACGGCTACCGCTTTACCGTCTACTTGCCGGTCGAAGGCGACCCCTACTCCCTCAGCAATTCCTGGATCAATGCCCTGCTGGTCGACCGCAACGGCGACCTCTGGGTAGGCACAGAAAACGGCCTTAATAAATACGACGTCTCGGCCGAAAAATTTATCGGCTATTTTCATGACCCCTCCGACCCCTATTCTCTCTCCAGCTCCCGCGTCTTCGCCCTGTTCGAAGACCGAGACGGCCGCCTGTGGGTCGGCACCGACGCCGGCCTTAACCTCTTCGACCCAGCCACCAGCCGCTTCACCCGCTTTCAGCATGTCTCATCCAATTCCCCCTCTTCCCCCTCTTCCCTCTCTTCCCTCTCTTCCCCCTCTCACGACCAAATTCGAGCCATTGCCCAGGACGCTCGCGGTTTTATCTGGGTCGGTACCGTCGGCGGGGGCCTCAACCGCTTCGACCCTGCCACCTCCACTTTCACCCACTTCCGCCACGACCCCACCGACCCTCTCCACTCCCTGCCCGACGACTCCATCTACTCTCTCCTCATCAACCCCTCCGACCCCTCCGGCACCATCTGGATCGGCACCGCTTCCTCCGGCCTGGTTCGCTATGACCCGAACCGCAACGAATTCAAGACCTACCGCCCCGACCCCCGCCAGCCGCACTCGCTCCCCGACGGCACGGTCAATTGCCTGGTGCAGGATTCTGACGGCACCCTGTGGCTCGGCACCGGCAGCAGCGGCCTCTGTCATTTCTATCCGGAGCGCGAACTTTTCTTCACCCACCGCCACCAGGCCCACGACCCGTTCTCCCTGGCCGATAATTACGTTGTCTCGCTTTACTTCGGCCCCGACCGCATCCTCTGGGCCGGCACTTACCGCGGCATAAGCCAGCTCAACCTCCACCGCCAGAATTTCATGCGCTTCCTGACCAACCCCGGCGACCCGGTTAGCCTGTCACATCCCGAAGTGCGGGCCTTCTGCGACGCCAGCTCGGGCCTGCTCTGGGTAGGAACCGACGGCGGCGGCCTCAACGCCTTCGACCGCAACCTGATGCGCACTCTATATTTCCGGCACGACCCGCAGAACCCAGCTTCTCTCAGCAGCAACCGTGTCTTCTCCATCGTTGAGGACCAGGACGGCACCATCTGGGTCGGCACCTATGGCGGCGGCCTCAACCGCTACGACCCGGCCACCTCCGGCTTCATCCGATACCGTAGCTCACCGCGCCCGGCTGCCGGCTCGCTTCCCGATGACCGCCTACGCACCATATTCGTGGACAGTCAGAACCGCCTCTGGCTCGGGACCGACGGCAGCGGCCTCGTCCGTTTTGACCACCGCACTGGCCGTTTTTCCCGACCCAGGATAACCCGGATAATAACGCCTGCCGAAGCGCTGGCCACCACCCACGCTCCATCCAAAGACGATTTCCCCCGAATAAGCCCACCAGCCCCGGGCGATGGAATAGAATTAACCGGCCGAAGAACTCCAGGGCCGTCAGCCATAAATCCCGAATTTTCCAGCGATGCCAAGCCGCAGCAGCCAGACCCGAATCCCCACGCCCCTGATCCATCCCTGGCCGACCTCGGCTCGGCTCCCAACCCGCTCCTTACCGGCCGCATCTTTTCCATTGCCGAGGACCAATCGGGCTACCTGTGGATAGGTTGTTATAGCGGTGGCCTTGTTCGCTACAGCCCCGAATCCGGCGAAATGCTCCACCTGACCCACGACCCGCTCAACCGTCGCTCCCTGAGCAGCAATTCAGTAATCAACGTCTATGCCGACCGCGAGGGCTTTATCTGGGCCGGCACTAACGGCGGCGGGCTGAACCGCCTCGACCCCTCCAGCCTGACCTTCACCCGTTACAATGAAACCCAGGGCCTGCCTTCATCCGTAATCTACGGCACCCTGGAAGATGACGACGGTTACCTCTGGTTAAGCTCCAACCGCGGCCTGTCGCGCCTTGACCCCCGCACCGGCCAGATTAAAAATTTCGATACTACCGACGGCCTTCAGAGCTACGAATTCAACGGCAATGCCTGCCTCAAAGGGCACGACGGCCTGCTCTATTTCGGCGGGATAAACGGCTTTAACGTCTTCAACCCCAGGGCCATCCGGGCCAGCGAATACCGGCCGCCCGTGGTCATAACCAGCCTGATGATTTCCAACGCTCCGGTCAAGCCTGGCCAGACAATTGACGGCCATAAGGTTCTCGATAAATCCATTACCCGGACGGATGAAATCATCCTCCACTGGAAACACCGGGTGATTGCCTTCGAGTTTGCCGGCCTGGACTACACCTCGCCCGAGAAAAACCAGTATGCCTACATTCTGGAAGGCTTTGAGGATAAGTGGAACTATGTTGGGACCAGAAGGTTTGCCTCCTACAGCAACCTGCCGCCTGGCCACTACACCTTCCGGGTTAAGGCGGCCAACAGCGACGGGCTCTGGAACGAGGAAGGCGTTTCCCTGAGTCTGAGAATCACCCCGCCTTTCTGGCGCACCTGGTGGTTTTATGTGCTGGCCGTTCTGGTCCTGGCTGGAGCCGTCCTGCAAATGCTCCGGCTCCGCTTGAAGCAGATTCGGCGTCGCCAGGAAGAACTGGAGCGCCTGGTGGCTCAGCGCACGGAAGAGCTGCGGCTGGCCAACGACAAGCTGAAGCTTCTGGCCATCACCGACGAGCTGACCGGGCTGGCCAATTACCGGCGCTTCCGCGATTTCCTGGAGTACGAATGGCGGCGGGCCCACCGTACCAAGCGGCCGCTGTCGGTTATCATAACCGACCTGGATGATTTCAAGCTGTTCAACGATACTTACGGCCATCAGGCTGGCGACGAATGCCTGAAGAAAGTAGCCCTGGTCATGTTGAAGTGCTGCCAGCGTTCTTCTGACCTGGCCTGCCGTTATGGCGGCGACGAGTTTGCCGTGGTGCTGCCGGAAACCGACACCGCCGGGGCCTACATCGTGGCCGAGCGGATAAGGGAAGCGGTGGCGGCCATGGACCTCAGCGAGCTCAATCTCAAGGAAATCAACGGCCAGGCGCCCGTCAACAAGAACGGCCAGCCGCTGCGCCTGACCATGTGCCTGGGCCTGGCCACCATGAACCCGGCCGAGGGCGGCGATACCAACGAGCTGATTGCCCGGGCCGACCAGGCCCTGTACCGGGCCAAGACCGCCGGCAAAAACCGCTCCGTCGTCTAAAAATCGGGATATCCTAGATTTTTCCGATTTTTTGGTGCGACAACGCCGTCTGCCTCCCTCTTCTATCCGCCTCGTCTGCCCGAGACAGGATTTGTCATCGGGAAAATAGTCCCAGATGCCAAAATCTCTTAATTTCTACTTGACAAAAAATGCCAGATTTATTAATTATTATTCTTGATTTTTTTGGGAGCCTGAGCGCCCGGGAACCCAGGCCTTAGAAAGGTCGGAAGCGCCGAAGAAAGAAATTTCCCGGGCTTTTTTTTTCAGGCTTTCAGACTAATCACGAGGATCGTTGAGCATGCTCGGGGTACTCAATGACAGCAGAGCAATGGGAAAGAAGGGAACCTTATTCTTTATCTAACAAACGGAGGTCGGCTTATCCAGTAAAAGCTGGCTTGCATTGCTCTAACTGGAAAGAGGGGAGGGGTGAGAGCGCATCTTTGGTTCTGGTTTTTCCCTGCCGATCTAATGAGTCTCGCCGGGCTGGTTTGTTGAATCAATCTTGGGCAAAGGGCATAAGGCCTGTGGTCAACCCTGGCTCTCCGTCGGCGCCGCCCTGCGCCAACTGCGCCACCCAAACTTCAGGCCCTGTGAGCCTGGTAATCGCCTGGTCCCGATGGGCCAGCCTTAATAAATTTATTTAATGCGCTGTTTTAAGGCGCCGTTTTGGATTTTGCGGCTGCGTGCTTGCACCGGCGGTAGCCTGCCCCGGCCACCCCGCATAATTCATTAATTATGAATAAGTTATTCGCTGATGCGTTATTACGTGGCGCTCGGCTGGACGCAAGCCCGGTCGAGCTGGGCCTGGCCCGGAAAGGCGAGGTGGCCTATGTTCAGTGCCTGGATCCCTGCCATATTACCGGCGGCGGGGTGGTGGTATGGGGACACCTGCAGGTGTCCCCGGTCCGGATAAGGCAGNNGGGACACCTGCAGGTGTCCCCGGATTTTTCCCCGAGAGAGGACACCTAAAAAGGGGACATCTGCAGGTGTCCCCTCTGGGAAGGAGATTTAATGAGCACACCGTTTATCATTAAGATCGTCGGGCTTTTTCTGGGGGTGGTGGCACGGTCGCTCATTCCGTGGCTGCGTAAGCTCCGCGCCGGCCAGGTCCACGGCTTTGACCGTCGCTACTTCTACTCGGCGCTGGCCACCTTCATCCTCGGCATAATCCTCACCCTGGTGCTCTTCCCGCAGTTCAAAGACGACGCTGCCGGCCTCGACCCTGCCAACCCGCCAGGCTTCGAGGCTTACTTCCGCCTGTTCTGCCTGGCCTTTGCCCTGGGGTTCGGCTGGAACGCCATGGTGCTGGAAGCCGGCCAGTGGGCAAACTGGTTCCTCACCGATGACGACAAAACCTCAAAAATCGGGACACCATGAAAATCCAAAACATTCATATTTACCTGCGCCAGCTCGCCGACCACCAGTGCCCCCGCTGCGGCGACCGCCTCGACCGCCGCCCGCGCCTCCTCTGGCAGAAAGCCGTTTCCTTCGCCCTTCCCCTCCGCCATTATAAATGCTCTGCCTGCAACCGCCGCTTCTTTGCCTTCTCCCCTCGCTGGAATCGCATGAACCTCGTTGAAAAATTCCTTCGAGCTGTGGCCACGGTTGTCGTCCTGCTGGTTGCACTTTTCGCTTCCCTGATCATAATCTGGGAAATCATGGTTCGCCTCATGGTCTAAACCGGGGGACCTAATCCCCCTTAAATTATAAAGAAAGGGGAACCGAATAAATGACACCAACCTTAACCCCGCCCGCAGGTTTCAAACGCGGCATGGGCTGGCTGCCGGACCGCCCGGACTTCCGCGATTACCACGAAGCCACCGAGGCCATCCGCGAGATGCTGGATAGTGAAGAGCAGTTGAAACGGGAAATTAGAAAAAGACCCAGTCTGGATAAAGCACTAACTATTCCTCCCCTCAGCCGCCGCGTTAAAGCCGACTCCCTGCCCGCCTCCGTTGACCTCCGCGACTACTGCTCACCCGTAGAAGACCAGGGTCAGCTCGGCTCGTGCACAGCTCACGCCGGCGTCGGCCTCATTGAGTACTACGAACGCCGCGCCTTCGGCCGCCACCTGGATGCCTCGCGCCTCTTCCTCTACAAAGCTACCCGCAACCTGATGAAGATGCGCGGTGACACCGGTGCCTACCTCCGGACGACCATGGGCGCCATGGTGCTTTTCGGTGTTCCGCCCGAATCCTACTGGCCCTACACCGACGACCCCTCCGCCTTTGACCGCGAGCCCACCGCCTTCTGCTACGCCTTCGCCCAGAACTTCCAGACCATAAAGTACTTCCGCCACGACCCGGCCGGCGCTGCCCCCGATGCCGTCCTCCACAGCCTCAAGACCTACCTCTCGCGCGGCTTCCCCTTCATCTTCGGCTTTTCCGTCTACAACTCCATTGAGCAGGCTGAAACCAGCGGCCGCATCCCGTTCCCGTCCCAGCGCGAGCGCCTGGAAGGCGGGCATGCCATTATGGCCGTCGGTTACGACGATAAGCTGGAAATCACCAACAAATTCGGCGGCGTCAAAACCAAAGGCGCCCTGCTCATCCGCAACTCCTGGGGCACCTCCTGGGGCGAGCGCGGCTACGGCTGGCTGCCCTACGATTACGTCCTCCGCGGCCTGGCCGAAGACTTCTGGTCCATCCTCAAGAAGGAATGGGTAGACACCGGCGCCTTCGCCGAGTAGCTTTTAAGTTTTTGCCTTTTGCTCGAAGAGCAGCGGATCGCAAATTGTGATTGGATAAGAGGTGTGATAGGATAATCAGCACGATGTAAAACGCAAGGTAGATGAGATAAAAGGTTAGGGGATGGCACAGCAAGATGGCATAGCAAGCAAGACAGATAAAACGGGGAGAAAGGCAAAGGAAGATTAGCAATATGCAGCGCAAGGAAAATCGGGAAAATAGGAAATATATAAGGTGTCCCCAATTTCTTTCTTCCCCTCGGGGAAAATTGGGGAATGTGTAGGACGTCCCCCGTTTTATAAAGGAGCAAAAATGAACATAGCAGTAATTGGACTTGGATATGTGGGCTTGCCGCTCGCCCTCCAGTTCGCCCGGGCCGGCGCCACCGTCATCGGCCTGGACATTGACCCGGCCAAAGTCTCATCCCTCAACTCCGGCCGGAGCTACATCAAGCACATCTCAGACGCCGACATCGCCTCCGCCCTGGCCACCTCCCGCTTCTCCGCTTCCACCGACTTCTCGCTCATCCGCACCGCACCCGCTCACGCCGTCATCATCTGCGTCCCGACCCCGCTCACCAAGCAGCGCGAGCCCGACATCTCCTACATCCTGGAAACCGGCCGGGCCATCGCTCCGCACCTTGT
>DMVN01000071.1 GCA_003476685.1 Acidobacteriota bacterium
ACCTTGGCTCCTCACCAGCCAGCCTGTGAAACAAACCGCATGGGCGTTAGTTAATAAATGGTTCCTGCCACTATCAGCAATAGCAGTTATTAATTCCAAGCAAAGAAGGTTTTCTGTAGGCTGATCTGAGTATTGAGCTGAAATCTAATTAAATACTAAGAATTTTTATCGCCGCAATTTTGGCGATTAAGAATTTTACTGAGCAAAGTATTTCTGCTCATCAAGCAATTCTGTGAAGAGCGAAATCTGACTTAATAAAATCGGGAAATTAAAAATAGTCAGAATTAAAATCAGACCGGGCAGATGTTAAAACTTTGTGTGCCAGAAAAATTCTGTTCTAAATTACCACTTCAGCTCGGAGCCGAACAGCGAATGGGGAATTAAGTAGACCAGCAGGGTGATGAGGGAAGCGGCCAGCACCCAGCCCCTTTTTGGTTGCGTCCGACGCCCTGAAGCCAGGGCCGCAATCCAGGCCAGCATGGCCACCAGGGTCTTGGTGTCGGTCAGGTCGGAGCCCAGGGGAAAGCCGCTCCAGAAGACACCGAAAGCCATCTTCTGGACGACCGCTCCCAGGATGAAGCCGCCGATGAAGAACAGAATCGCCGTCCATTTGGTCAGCCGGGTCGGGTCTTCCTGCCGGTTGAGGGCTGCCAGTCCGGACCGGACAGCAAACAGCATGGCCAGGAACATAACGATGACGTGGCCGATTAACACGGCCGGGGCCACCCGCCCCTTAAATCTGATTACGGCCGGTTTTTCTCCCGTGAGCGAGACTTCCTCGGACCCGCTCACCAGGTGTATATAATATTCCAGCTTGCCGGCTGGCGGTTGTTTTGGCAGGTAGCCGATCAACCTGTTCTCTTCCTGCTTCATGGCCAGGATGTTCCAGGGATTTTCGGTCTTGTGCCGCTTGAACTGTAAAAAGCCCTGAACCCGGCCGCTGAGTTCCGGTGGCAGGTTGACTATCACCTGGCAGCTTCCGCTGGACTCGGCACTCCTCGGCAGCCGGTATTTAATTTCCTGGCCGAGGAATGAGGCCTGCCCCCGCAGGGGATAGGTCGGCCCGGTCAGGCGCTGATAGACAGCCGAACCCAGAGTGATGGTGATGGCCAGCACCCAGAGCAAAACTTTTCTCATTTTATTATTGCCTCCCGTTCAGGGATTCAGCTTTTTTTGACCCGGGGTTTGATAATAATCCAGAGCCCGATGATGATCAGCAGCAGCGGCCAGAGGTAGCGCCAGGCATATCTTTCTATCAGGTGCAGTTTTATCGCCTGGAAAAAAGCTCCTAACAATATCAGGAACAGGGCCTGGTTGGAACGTTTGAAGCCGTTGCCGATGTAGATGGAGACACCGATCAAAATCAGGATGACCGGCCAGTAGGTGGCAATGATTTCCCTGAAATGAAGGTAGCCCAGCTGCTCCAGCAGGAACAGGGCCCCGATGATTACCAGGAATAAACCCCAGAAAATTCTTCCGTCGCTGCTTTTACTGCTCAAGGGTACTCCTTTCTCAAACGGATTATACAGAGGTTTTATACCACAAAGGCTGCTCGCCTGGCTATAAGAATTTTGCCGGTAAGGTTCCAGCGCCGGGCTTCAGTCGGCAGTCAGAATCAGGAAGGGTTTCTTATAGAAGTTCTTGTAGAGCGGCCGCAGCCGGTCCCGGTCGTAATACTTATCCACATCAATTCGCTTCTTGTAACTGGTCACCACATCCAGCGGGATGTGGTCGTATTCACCGTTGCGGAGGCAAACCATGCGCCCGGTCCGGTTTTCCAGGACCAGGTCCAGGGCCAGGTTACCGTAGGCCATGGGCACCAGGGAGTCGATGGCATCGGGGTCGCCGCAGCGCACCAGATAACCCAGCTTCTGGTTGATGACATTAACCCGGCGGCCGTGGTTATACTTGGGCGACAGCTCCTTGAGCATGTTAGAAACCCGGTCGCCGATGCCCCCGAGTTTCTTGTGTCCGTACATATCAGTCTCATCGCTTTCAAAAATCATGTCCTCGCCTTCGAAAGCGGCTCCTTCCGATACCAGGACAACCGAGTAGTGGCTGGGGTTGCTGGCCCGGTCCTCGCTCATCAACTCGCACAGGCGGTCAATGTTGAATTTGTACTCGGGAATGACGCAGCGGTCGGCCGCCCCGGCCATGGCCGGCAGCAAGGCGGTGTAGCCAGCATAACGGCCGAAGACTTCAATCACCAGGAAACGCTCGTGTGAGCCAGCGGTGGTGCGTAGGGAATGGGTCAAGCTGATAGTCCGGGTAACACAGGTGGAAAAACCGATGCAGTAGTCGGTTCCAGGAACGTCGTTGTCCATGGTCTTGGGGATGGCGATGATTTTGACCCCGATTTTATGCAGCTGTACGGCATAACTCAGGGTGTCGTCGCCGCCAATCGGGATCAGATAATTGATTCCCAGGAATTCCAGGTTTTTCAGGACCTCTTCGGTCAGGTCGTTGACTTTCTGGTTGTACTTACCGCGCAGGTGAGCCGGAACGTTGACGTCCGGTATGCTGCTGGGTCGGGTGCGGGAAGTATGCAGGAAAGTTCCGCCGGTCCGGCCGGCCCGGTTGACCACCTCTTCGGTCAGCTCGGTAAAGAATTCGTGGTTGGGGGCGTCTTTGTCCCGGATCATTTCCACCAGGCCCGCCCAGCCACGGCGGATTCCGACCACCCGGTAGCCTTCCTTGATGGCTCTGATGGTTACTGCCCTGATGGCTGGGTTAAGACCGGGAACGTCACCCCCGCCGGTCAGAATTCCGATCACGCCTTTAACCGGTCTGGTCATTTCTCTGGCCATTAGCATTCTCCTTTAAGCTCTGTTACCTGCCTGTTTTTTTACAGGATATATTAATGCAGAACTGGCCGGCGTCAAGCCCCTGGCCGGAGAAATTTCTTCACCCTCTGAATTATAGGCAAAATCAGAAAGCCAGGCAATCTGGCGAATAACCCAGCCAAAAATCTATCTGAAATTGATTCCTTGCCTTTAAGGACAATCTGGTCAAAAAAACTTGTCCTCCGGCCTGGAAAGCTGTTAGGCAAGTGTTGAATTTAAGTTCAGGGCGGACGGGCAGGATGGAGATGATAAGCAGCTTAAAAGAGCTGGCCCGATGTCAGTTGCGGTCTGGTCAACAAGCCAGCGGTCAGCTTTGGGCGGGGTGCTGGATGAGACTACTTGTCTTAAACAAACCCAAAGAATATTATTTCAATTCAGGATTTGATTCAGGTATAATTTTATTGCCAAGAGACAGTTTCAAGGAGAGTAAGAAATGAAGAGAAAGCCCTTGGTTGTGGTCGTGGCTTTAGCCATGTTTTTTGGCCTGTTGACTTTGGCTTCAGCCCAGCAGCAAGCCTATAAAAGTCTGCTGACGGCTGAGCCCAAGCAGATAGACGGCCAGGAAAATGACTGGGAAGGAGCCAGTTTCCAGAGTTTCAAAAAAGCGGGAGTTGACTACGCGGTAGCCCATGACGGACAGCATCTCTACCTGGTGCTGGTTTTCCATAATGAAACCGGCCTGAGCACGGCTGATGAAACCGGGATTTATGTCTATCTCAGCCAGGCCGGGAAGAAAAGCAAGGACCTCGGCTTTCATTTCATCAAAAAGGTCATTTCGGCTGAGGAAGCCATTGCCAGGCTGGAAGCCATGGGCGAAACCTTAACCGAAGAGAGAAAAGCCCAGGTCAGAGAGAAAAAAATGCTCGTCCTGTACGAGGGTGAACCAATCGGAAAAAAATTCAAGGCCGACCTGCAAAAGATACAGGGCCAGAAATTCGAGCCGGCTGTTTTCCGGGGCCGGGTGGATAAGCCAAAGCGGGGACCCGGGGCGGCTGCTTCAGGTCAGGGTGGATTCCAGAAGGCAGTGTTTGAATTCAGGATTCCGCTGCGTCCTTCACCGGCTTTGCCACCCCTTCTCGAACCCGGCCAACCCCTCAATGTGGGGATTGAATGGGGCGGGTTGACTGAACAAAGACAGCAAGAGTTGATGGCCAGAAGAGCCGCGGCTGCCACCAGAGCCACGGCCACCGATTCCCGGAT
Organism: Acidobacteriota bacterium; assembly: GCA_003476685.1. GTDB lineage: Bacteria > Acidobacteriota > Aminicenantia > Aminicenantales > Saccharicenantaceae > Saccharicenans. The sequence goes on from DMVN01000071.1 coordinate 4,044, forward strand.
GGTGGTTTCTGGCGATGACCCCAGTGAAGGCGGCTTCGACCGGGGCGGGGGCGAGATAGATTTCAAAAACCTGCCGAAAAAATTCAATTTCTGGTTCGGCCTGGTGGTATCGGCGCAGTAATACAGACTTTTTGACCACGCCGATTTTTTAATTTATAGGAAAAATAATAATCCGCCTTATTATCTGACCAATCTCTTAAGAGTATCCAGGCCATCTTGGCGAGCTGAAATATAATCTGCCCTGGCAGTGATAGCCGGGGGCACAGGATGTTTCTTTTTTTCAAAGGGGGAGGGCGGACTAATTCCGGGCCGGTCAGAGAATTGATCATTTAATAGCTGATAATCTGGTGAACCTTGCCTCCGCGGTTAGTTTAATAGCGGTAAAGAAGTCTATTTTTAGTTCGGGATAATAAGCTGCGGTGCTGATGCCCTCCACTGTTCTGAGGGGCAGGGCAGAAGGCGGCCCTTGATTGCAGCCCGTACGTTCCTGGAATTTTCCCGCAGGCACTGCCGAATTCTGGTGCTTGAGACGACGTTTGAGACCTGCCAGGCAGAGGGAAGTCGGATGGTAGTTGAGAAAATTTAATAGGTAGCCAGGAAGGCGCCGACAAAGGCCAGGGCGACGGCCAGGATTCTCCAGGGAGTGGCTTTTTCCTTGAGAAAGACGGTGGCCAGGATGAAGATAAAGATGGTGCTCAGCTGATTGAGAGCCGAGGCCACTGAGGCCAGGGTATATTTCATCCCGCCTATCCAGAACATCAGCGACAGATAAGTCCCAAGAAAGGAAGCCGGAGCCAGGACTTTCCAGGTGGAAAGCTCCAGAAGCGGCCGGAAGTCGGGTCGCCGCTTCGGGAATAATGGCAGAAAGAGCAGGGGAATGGTGCCACCAAGGAGCCTGACTCCGGTAGCCCAGACCACCGGGATATCTTTAAGCACCGGCTTGATGATGACTATGCCCACCGCCACAAAGGCCATGGCCGAAACGCCCAGAATTATTCCCAGTGCCAGGTTCTTTCTGGTCAGGGGTCCTCGACCGTTATCGGAGTCGCTCCTGGAAATGGTGATGACGGCCGACACAATCATGACCACTCCCAGCAGCTGAACCCAGGTCAGCCTTTCGCCCAGGAAAAAATAGGACATCCCGATTACGAAAGGGGCGTAGACGCAATCCACAATGGCCGTCAGGCTGGCCCCGATCAACTTCAGGGTCCAGAGGAAAAGGGTGTCAGAAATGGCTATTCCCAGGAAACCGCTCAGCAGGAGCAGCAGGGTGGTTTTAAGCTCCCCGGCCGCCGGCCAGAAGCTGGCTCCGGTGAGAATCGTGGTCAGAACAATGAGCGCCAGGGCAAAGAGGTTTTTACCCAGGTTGAGGCCGAAAGGATGCAGGCGGAAGCCGCTTATCCGGAAAAGGATGACGGCCACGGCCCAGACTACGGCCGAAGCCAGGGCCAGCCATTCTCCAGAATGAATAAAATTATCCATGGTCTGTCTGTTGTTACCGGTGGGAAATCGTCTATCCCGGTCCCGAAACTTAAAGGGCTTTATACCAGAATCAGCCAGGTTCGTCAAACACCGGCAGCCTTTCAGCTTGAGAATTTCCGGTTCCGGTTTAGAAGATGGGGTTGAATATTCCGCCACAGATGGAGTATGTTAATAAAACCCAAATTTTGGCGGAGGTTGTCATGAATAAGAGGATTTTAAGATTGCTGGTTATCCTGGTCATCGCTTTTTCTCTCGGCTGGTTCGCAGCCTGCAAGCAACCGGAACAGTCCAAAGGGCAGGCCGCGCCGGCCGTGATTAAAATCGGCGACCGGGAAGTCCAGGCCAAAGATGAAGCCATGCATAAAACCAGGGAATATAAC
>DMVN01000152.1 GCA_003476685.1 Acidobacteriota bacterium
GCCGGCGCCGTTCGGCCCCAGCAGGGCGGTAATGCCTGGTTCAATCTGCAGGTTGATTTCGCTGATTCCCAGGACGTTACCGTACCAGCGCGATAGATTCCTGGCTTCTACGACCGCGGTCACCGGATAACCTCCACTCCCCTGACTTTGCCTTTAATCAGGTAATAAGACAGCAGGCAGAATGACAGGATAATCAGGAAGGAGAAATGCCAGGGCACGGCATAGGGGGTTTTCACCTGGAAGAAGGCCGCAGCCACCTGCTGCAGGTTGGCCGGGATAGATAGCAGAGCCGAGTAGGGAGAACGAAAAATCACGTAGAAAATTCCGCGGGCAATCTCCGAAAGATAATAAGTGGCAAAGATCAGGGCGATGACATAGTTGCGATTACGGCTGAGGGAGGAAGCCAGCAGAACAAAACAGGTGAAGAACAGCATCAGGAAGGCTGAGTAAAAAATAATAGACAGGAGCAGCCAAGGATAATCCAGGAAAAACCGGAAGCTGCCGGAAAACAGAAGCTTTAACAGCAGCAGGACAACGGCCGGGACCAGGGTCAGGAGTCCCACAAAAAACATGACCACTCCGGCCTTGCCCAGCAGGTAGTCCAGCCTGGTCAGGGGCCGGGCCAGATAAAGCTGGATGGCTTTGTGCCGGAAGTCATCGGCAATCAGTCCGGCTCCGCCCAGGGCCATCAACAACAGAATCATGAAAAATATGAAATCCATGCTGAGATAAGTCTTAAAAAAGGCCGGGTTAACCTGCAGAGTCCTTTCCGCCCCCTGAGCCATGAACTTGAAATCTTCCAGGCGCTCGGAAATATAGACCCCGACGGCAAAGGAAATGGCCGGAATGAAAGAACAGGCAAAAAGGAACTTGAAGCGCTTGCGCTGGAAGGCCAGCTTGATCCCGGTCCTGGTAATCGGCCAGAAGACCCAGCGCTTTTCCTGGAGCTGGCCGTCCCAGTGATGGTAACCTTTTTCCCTGACTTCAGCCATCAATCAACTCCCACCACCCTGGCAAACAGGTCTTCGAGCGAAGTCCGGCTGCGGATAAAGTGCCTGACCTGAACTTGATTGCGGGCAGCGCTGATAAAAATCTTTTTATGGTCAAAATCGGGCGGAGTGTAAATTTTCACCAGACGGTCTTCGGTTTCTTCCAGGCGGCAGCCGGCCTCTTCCAGTTCTTTCCGGAATCCGTCCAGCCCTCCCTTAATCTTGAGCTCATAGAGCTGGTAGTTAATCATCTTCAAATCTTCAATCCGGCCGACGGCGGCAATCTCGCCGTGGTTGATTATCACCACCCGGTCGCAGATGAGCTCAATGTCGGCCAGGATATGGGATGACAGCAGAACCCGGATGTCGCGGATTGAAGCCACCTCCCCGATTAATTCCAGGATTTCCTGCCGGCCGGTCGGGTCCAGGTTGGATGTCGGTTCATCCAGGAAGAGCAGTCTGGGGTCATGGACCAGGGCCTGGGCCAGTTTCAGCCGCTGCTTCATTCCGGCCGAGTAGGTGTCAATCAACCGGTAACGCGATTCACCCAGTCCGACGTAGAACAGGACTTCATGGGCTCGCTTCATAGCTTCCTGGCGGGGCATCCCGGATAACTCACCCATCAGAGCAGTAAAGGTGACGGCATCCATGCCCGGAATGAAACATTCATCCTCCGGCATGTAGCCGACCAGGCGCCGGATGAATTTTTGCTCGGTCCTGACATCATAACCCAGGACTTTACCCTGGCCCTCGGCCGGGGTCAGAAAGCCCAGCATAATCTTCAGCAGGGTGCTCTTGCCGGNNGGCGCCGTTGGGTCCGAGCAGCCCGGTCGCCCCTTCCCCGATGGACAGGCTGACACCTTTCAGGGCTTTAACCCGGCCGTAGGAAAAATGTATGTTCTGGAGTTCAATGCTCATCAGTCTGCTTTAGGCCATTTACCTTTTCAATTTAATACGAGATTTATTTAATTTTAGTTTATTTTAGCACTTTTTCCAGAAAAATCTGCGAACAGAGATTAAAGACGGGCAGGTCCAACGGTCGGTTCACGGGTTTCGACCCCGGCCCGAAGTTGATTTCAGGCCGGACCCAGCAGCAGACCGGGGCCATCGCCTTATGGTAAAAAGAGTAGCGGCTCTGATTTTAACCAGCAATTCGCCGTCCGTGAGCCCCGGCCTCGAACCGTCAATTATTTTGCCAGCAACAGCCGGATGCAATATAATGCTGGACGAGAAACTATCCAGCCACAGGAGGAGGCATGACCCGAAAAATTTACCAAAGTCTGATGGTCATAATGGTCAGTCTGGGACTGGTATTCACCCTGGCCCAGGCTCAGAATAAAAAAGCCCTGACCTTTGAAGATTTCATCAAAATCAAGAGAGTGTCCGACCCGCAGCTTTCGCCCGACGGCAAACAGCTGGCCCTGGTTATAACCAGCATGAGCCTCGAAACTAACCGGGGTAACAGCGACATCTACCTGGTCCCGGCCGGCGGCGGTCAGCCGCTGCCTTTTGTCTTCAGCCCCGCAGCCGACTTTTTCCCCCGCTGGTCGCCGGACGGAAAAAACCTGGCCTTCATTTCCAGCAGGGGCGGCTCGCCTCAGGTCTGGGTCATCCCGCTGAGCGGCGGAGAGCCGAGGAAGCTGACTGACTTCCCGGGCGGCGTGGGTTCTTTCAGCTGGTCAAAATCAGGCCGGTTTCTGCTGGTCACCAGCTCGGTCTTCCCGGATTGCCCTGACCTTGAAGCCAACCGCCGGCGGTTCGAACAGCAGGAGAACAGCCGGGTTAAAGCCAGGATTTACGACCACCTGCTGTTTCGCCACTGGAATTCCTGGTTTGACGGTACCAGGAGCCACCTTTTTCTGTTTCCGCTGGACGGCGGGCAGCCGCTCGACCTGACTCCGGGCGATTACGATACTCCGCCCATTGCCCTGGGCGGCGAGCTGGACTTCAGCCTGGCTCCCGAGGAAAAAGAAATCGCCTTTGTTCGCAACATTGACCCGGAATTGAAGCTGGGACTTGGGACCAACAACGATATTTTCCTGACGACACCGGAAGGAAAAACAATTGACAAGCTGACTGTCAGCCGGGCCAATGACATAGACCCGAAATATTCACCCGACGGCCGCTACCTGGCTTACCGGGCCATGGCCAGGCCAGGCTTCGAAGCTGATAAACTCGACCTGATTATTTACGACCGGCAAAAAAAGACTTTCAGCAACCTGACGGACAAGCTTGATTATTCCCTGAGCGAATTCGTCTGGGCTCCGGACAGCCAGGCCATCTACTTTCTGTGCGAGGAAAAAGCCAGAACGGCACTGTTCAAGCTGACCCTGGCCGGAGGAAAAATTGAAAAAATCCTGGAGGGACATTACCTAAGTTCGCTGCGGATATCGCCGGACGGCAAGACCATCTACGCCCTCAAACAGTCGCTCAACCACCCCAGCGAGGTCTATGCCCTGGACCTGGCGGCGAAAAAGCTGAAACAGCTTACCGCGGTCAACGCCGAACTTCTGGCCAGCCTGGAGATGAACCCGGCGGAAGATTTCTGGTTCGAGTCAGAAGGCGACCGGGTGCACGGGCTGCTGCTCAAACCGCCGTTCTTTGACCCGAATAAAAAATATCCCCTGCTGATGCTGATTCACGGCGGACCTCAGGGAGCCTGGGAAGACGGCTTTCATTATCGCTGGAATGCCCAGATGTTTGCCGCTCCGGGTTATGTGGTGGCCATGGTCAACTTTCATGGCAGTACCGGTTATGGCCAGGCTTTCACCGATTCCATCAGCGGGGACTGGGGCGGAAAGCCCTACCGCGACATCATCAAAGCTGTCGGTTATCTGCACGGCTCTTACCCGTTCATAGACCAGAATAAGCTGGGCGCAGCCGGAGCTTCTTATGGCG
>DMVN01000234.1 GCA_003476685.1 Acidobacteriota bacterium
ATTTCCTTTTCCGCCTGGCCGGCCTCCGGGCTGACTGGAACATGGGTTCCTTCATTGAGGATAAAGTTAAAGAAATTCGTCAGCAGGTGGGAAAGGAAAAGGTTATCTGCGGTCTGAGCGGCGGCATAGATTCGCTCGTAACTTCGCTNNTCTTTGTCAACAACGGCCTGCTGCGCAAGGGCGAGTATGAAAGCCTGCTGGAAGAATTTCGCCGCCAGTTTTCGCTTAAGGTCATCGCCGTAGAAGCAGAAGACCGGTTCTTAGAAAGGCTTAAAGGTGTTACCTCGCCAGAAAAGAAGCGCAAAATCATCGGTCAGGTCTTTATTGAGATTTTTGAAGAAGAAGCCCGCAAGCTGGGCCAGGTTAAATTCTTAGCTCAGGGCACAATCTATCCTGATGTCATAGAAAGCACCTCCGTCAAAGGTCCTTCTCACACCATTAAATCTCACCACAACGTGGGCGGGCTGCCGGAAAAACTAAATTTCCAGCTGGTAGAGCCGCTGCGCGAACTCTTCAAGGATGAAGTCCGGGCCCTGGCACTCAAGCTCGGGGTCAGCCGTGAGTTTATCCAGCAGCATCCTTTCCCCGGACCTGGTCTGGCCGTGAGAATCATCGGCGAGGTTAATCGGGAAAACCTGCACCTTTTGAGAGAGGCCGACGCTATACTTTTAGAAGAAGTGCGGCAGGCCCGAATTTACCACAAGTTGTGGCAGGCTTTTGCCGTGCTTCTGCCTGTCCGTTCAGTCGGCGTGATGGGCGACCAGAGAACTTATCAGCAAGTCGTGGCCATTCGCCTGGTTCAGAGTACCGACGGTATGACCGCCAACTGGTACCAGGCTTCGCCCCGGTTGCTCAAAAAAATTTCCACCAGGATCGTCAACGAGGTTGACGGCGTCAACCGGGTGGTTTACGATATCACCTCCAAGCCACCCGGAACCATCGAATGGGAATAGCCGGCCGGCGGCGATTGATTAAGGGTTGTAATCATGGATAATGCCTTCATTCACCTCCATGTCCACAGCGAATACAGCATCCTCGACGGCTGTCTGCGCCTGTCCGACCTGGTGGAGCATGTTTCCAAGTTTAACATGCCGGCGGTGGCCCTGACCGACCATGGGAACCTGTTCGGGGCGGTTGAATTCTTCAAGGCGGCTAAGAAGCAGGGGATAAAACCGATAATCGGCTGTGAAGTTTACCTGGCACCCAAATCCAGGTTCGAGAAAAAACCGGGAAATGGGGACGAAACCAATAACTACCATCTGTTGCTACTGGTTAAGGATGAGAAGGGCTACCGGAATTTGTGTCGCCTGCTGACCGCAGCCTACCTGGAAGGCTTTTATTACCGCCCGCGCCTGGATAAGGAAATATTGAAGGAATACTCTTCCGGCCTGATAGCCCTATCCAGCTGCCTGAAAGGCGAGGTTAACGATTACCTGGTCAAGGACATGGAAGATAAGGCAGAACAGGCCGCCCGTGAATACCTGGAAATTTTCGGCGAGGAAAATTTCTACCTGGAAATCCAGGACCACGGACTGCCGGAACAGAAGAAAATTATTCCAGGGATAGCAGCCCTGTCGAAAAAGCTGGGCCTGCCGCTGGTGGCTACCAATGATGTCCATTTCCTGAAACAAGAAGACGCCCAGATCCAGGACGTCCTGTTGTGCATCCAGACCGGAAAGAAACTGTCCGACACCGACCGCCTGCATTTTTCTTCCGACCAGTTCTACCTGAAGTCCACGGCCGAGATGCGGGAGCTGTTCAGGGATTATCCCGAAGCCCTGGAAAATACCCGCCACCTGGCCGCCCGCTGTAATTTTGAGTTCCCCCTTTCGGGGCATTTCCTGCCCAATTTCCAGGCACCGGGCCGCCAGAACCTGCGTGATTATTTCGAAGAGGTCGTCCGGCGGGGCTTTGAACAGCGCCTGCCCGGGATTCAGGAAAAAATCAATCGTGGTCTCAATCCCCATGCCCTGGAGGAATACCAGCACCGCCTGGAAAGAGAAATCAAGCTCATCGAGCAGATGGGCTTTGAGGGTTACTTTCTGGTAGTCTGGGACCTGATCAGCGCCGCCCGCCAGCGCGGCATCCCGGTGGGCCCGGGCCGAGGTTCGGCTGCCGGCAGCCTCATCGCTTTTTGCCTGGGCATCACCCAGATTGACCCCATTGAGTACGACCTGCTCTTTGAGCGGTTCCTGAACCCTGACCGCATCAGCCTGCCCGATATTGATATTGATTTCTGCGGTCGCCGCCGTCAGGAAGTCATAGATTACGTGACAGAAAAATACGGCCAGGAAAACGTCTGCCAGATTATCACCTTCGGCACCATGGCTGCCCGTCAGGCTATCCGGGACGTGGGCCGGGTGATGGAAATTCCCCTGAGCGAAGTCGACCGGGTGGCCAAGATGATCCCCACCCAGGGTCCGGATACCAGTATCGAAGGTGCCCTCAAGAGCGTGCCGGAATTAAAGGAAATGTACCAGAAGAACGAACGGATAGCCCGACTTCTGGACGTGGCTCGCAAGCTCGAAGGACAGGTCAGGCATCCCTCCATCCACGCTGCCGGCATAGTGATCACACCGCGTCCCCTGGTCGAGTTCATTCCCCTCTACCAATCCAATAAGGGTGAAATAACCACCCAGTTCCCGATGGGCGATGTGGAGGCCATCGGCCTGCTCAAGATGGACCTGCTGGGGCTGCGCAACCTGACGGTCATCACCGATGCCCTGGACCTGATAGAGAAAGACACCGGCCAGCGAATCGACCTGGATAAAATACCCCTGGATGACCCGGCCACCTTTGAAGTCTTCAAGCAGGGTCGCACCAATGGCGTTTTCCAGTTTGAAAGCTACGGGATGAAGGACCAGTTGCGCAGTTTCAAACCGGAAGAATTCCGCGACCTGATTGCCCTGAATGCTCTCTACCGGCCGGGGCCGCTCAAGAGCGGCATGACGGCTGAATTTGTCCAGCGGAAACACCATCCGGAAAAAATCTCCTACGAAGTCCCGCAGCTGGAGCCGATACTCAAGGAAACCCGCGGCATCATTGTCTACCAGGAACAGGTCATGCGCATCGCCACGGACCTGGCCGGGTTCACCCTGGCCGGGGCCGACCTCCTGCGCAAGGCCATGGGCAAGAAGGACAAGGAGACGATGAAGGCCCAGAAGCAGAAGTTCGTCCAGGGGGCCAAGAAAAAGGGCATCGCCTCGGCCAAAGCCGACAAGATCTTCGAGCAGATCAAGGAATTCGCCGAGTACGGCTTCAATAAATCCCACAGCGCTGCCTACGCCTTTCTGGCCTACCAGACGGCCTGGCTCAAGGTCCATTACCCCGTCCACTTCCTGGCCGCGCTGCTGACTTCGGAGGCCGAGCGGGGGGCGACGCCCCAGGTCTCCAAGTACATCGGCGAGTGCCACGAGATGGGCATCCAGGTCCTGCCCCCCGACATCAACGCGAGCGAGTTCCGCTTCACCGTCGAGGGGAAGGACATCCGCTTCGGGCTGGCCGCGGTCAAGGGCATCGGCCAGGCGGCGGTCGAGGAGCTCGTCGCGGCCCGGAAGAGGGCCGGCGGCTTCCGGTCGCCCTTCGACCTCTTCCTCGAACACGACACCAAGGTCCTCAACCGCAAGGCCGTCGAGAGCCTGATCAAGGCCGGCGCGTTCGATTCGCTGGGCTGGAAGCGGTCGCAATGCTTCCACATGCTCGACCGGATGATCGACTTCGGCCACGACGTCCAGAAGGCCGCGGCCACCCGTCAGAACTCCCTCTTCGGCTCGGGCGCGGTCGAGCCGCCGGCCGTCCCCCCGGAGGTCCAGGAGATGCGGGAGTGGGACGAGTCCCACGTCCTGTCCTACGAGATGGACGCCCTCGGCCTTTACATCACCGGCCACCCGCTAGCCCGGCACAAGGACCGCCTGCGCAAGCTCGTCTCGCACCTCATCAACGAGCTCGACTCGGAGCGGGACTTCGACAAGGACGTCCGCCTGGCCGGCATCATCGGCTCCTTCAAGCCCCTCAAAACGAAGAAGGACGAGCGCATGGCCACGTTCGTCCTCGAGGATCTGACCGGCAAGATCGAGGTGGTCGCATTCCCCGAGTGCTTCGGCCGTCACGGCCAATATCTGCGCGAGGGCCAGCTCGTCTGGATCAAGGGCAAGTACATGGGCGAGGAGGAGAACCGCCGCATCAGCCTGAGCCAGGCCATGCCCCTGGCCGAGGCCTTCGAGAAGCAGGCCAAGCGCGTCGTCGTCCGCATCTTCCTGCCCGGCCTCGAGGAGGCGACGATCGCCGAGCTCAAGACCGTCCTCGACGGCTACGAGGGCCGTTGCCCGGTCCAGTTCGAGCTCGAGACGCCCCACTCCTACCGCGTCGTGGCCCAGAGCGCCGAGGTCCAGAAGGTGACGCCCTCGGAGGACCTGGTCCAGAAGATCGAGTCGCTGCTCGGGGAAAATTCGGTGACCGTCGAATACTGAGCCCCTCTCTCCGGCTTTGTTCGGGGA
>DMVN01000132.1:0-6069 GCA_003476685.1 Acidobacteriota bacterium
TTTTTCAGGTACTGAAGAAAGAACGGAATTTTATTGTCAAAGCGCGGCACCGGCTGGAAGGAAAAACGAATCCAGTTTTCCTCTTGCGACTCGCCCAGTTCCACCAGGCTCAGGGCCCGGCCAGTGACGGTCTCCAGAGTTTCAGGCGGGAAAATCTCCGCCGGCGGTAAATAGAAGGCTGATTGGGCTGCCTGTTCTTCATAGGCTTGCTGCCAGTCGGCCAGCCGCTCCTGCCAGTCTTTTTCCACCAGGTCGCGCTCGTCAAAAATAAAAAGCGGCTGTTCCATCAGCCCGGTTATTGGCTGAAAATGCCCCCGCACCAGGATGGAAGAATAAATGAATGAAGGAAAGATTTCTCCCTGCCGCAGGAGTTCCAGTTTTTTTTCCAGGTCGCGGTTGTGTCCGGCCCGGCTGCGGGCCAGCCGGCCAAATTTCTCCAGAAAGGCGGGGCCGCCCGGAAATTCATGAAGGGAAGGAATTACCACCGTCTCAACCCGGTTTATGGACCTCTGGGTAGAAGCGTCAAATTCCCGGATGGAAGCCACCCGGTCCGCGGAAAACTCCAGCCGGTAAGGATTTTCCGACCAGACCGAGTAGATATCAACGATGCCGCCGCGGCAGGCATACTCGCCGGCCGAGGCCACCAGGTCCTCATGGACATAACCGAATTCTTTCAGCCTGTCCAGGAGCCAGTTGCGGTCGAGCTCATCACCGGCTGCGATTTTGATGAAAGATTGCTTCAAGTCCTCGGCCGCGGGCACCGGCTTCAGCAGTCCCGGAAGGCTGGTAAAAATTATGGGTCTGTGGCCCAGCAGGAGGCGGTGCAGGGTTTTCATCCGGGAAGCCACGGCCTCCAGGGGAGCGGCCACTTCCAGATAAGGCTCAGCGCTCAGGGCCGGCAGGAACTGGACTTCCCTGTTAACCGACAGCAGACGGAGAAAATTCGCGGTGTCCTGCCCGAGTTCAGGAGGCGGACTGCTTCCGGGCGAGATTATCACCAGGGGCCGGGGAATTTCTCTGGCCAGCAGCGCATATATGTAGGGTCGGGCTTCGGCGATCAGGCCGGATAAAAAAAGACAGTCCTCCCCCCTTTTCAACCTGGCTACCAGGGCCCTAAACTCCGGCAGCCCTGCCAGAAATTCCAGACTCACAGAGTTATTTTAGACGAGAGAGGGGCAGAGGTCTATCCTCTGCCCCGATTTATGTTATCTGGCAGGCCATATTTTCCCCTCAAACCCAGGGTATCAGAGCCTCCACCAGTAGGAGAATTTCATGAACACGCCGTAATTGGTGCGGCCATAATGTCCGAACTCATCCCGCAGGTAGTTGGAGTCGGCTCCAAGGTAGAAAAGGGTGCCCGGCCGCAACACCCAGCTCAGGAGCAGGCTGCCGAATATCTTTTTATAATAATCGTTGTAATCAACGATGGTCCGGATGGACAGGGTCTTGGAAATCTGAAAGGTCGTTTTCTGCCGGATCACCAGGTAATCCCAGAGTTTCTCCCCGCCCCATTCTCTCCAGTAAGTCTGCCAGTTGACGTCCAGTCCGAGCTGAAGCCTTTTTTCTGGCTTCAGGGTCAGAAACAGGCCGTAGATGTTGCTGTAGCCGAGGAAAGGGTCTTCCGGGTCGTAGTTGATGCTGTGGCCAGTCTGGAAATAAAAATTGATGGGCAGCCAGCTCAGAAAGGTGGTCTGACCTTCCAGATAAAAAATTGTCTTGTTAAAATTGAGGTCGGCATAACGTTCCATGGAGCGGGTCAGGTTGATGAATATCCGGTTGAACTCAGTCAGCCGGAACTGGAGTCGGGCTCTGAACCATTTATCCTGGACGAGGTCGCCGCGGTAGGAATCCCGCTGGGCCACCTGGAGATTCAGGTCAACCTGGTTAAGGTATTTTTTATCAGTGAACAGGTTGAAAAAAGTAAAAAGGCCGGTCAGGCGATAATCCACGCGGTTGACGAAACCGGAAGAGGCTTCAAAATCAGGATGCATCGCCTGGAAATAACCTCCGGCTCCCCAGTGCAGTTTCTTTTTGAGCTGCGTATAGTAATAAAACTCGCTATAAAGCGCCGGGGCCAGAGCGGTGTTGCGCTCTTCGTTCCTGGTGTCGGAAGCCAGGGCCTGGAATGAAAAGAAGAACCGGTCTTTAAAGCGCCACATGCCGTCAATTCCGGCCACCCGGTTCCAGGCCCCGCCGCTAATTTCTTTGTCGGCCAGGGTGAAACCCACGTAGGACTGGTCAAAGACGTCCGCCTTCACCCGGAAAATGTTGAACAGGGCCTTGCGGTCTAAAGTTTCCTGGCCGCCCCCGTTAGAAACATCCCACAGGCTTTCAGTCGGTTTCTGGTCGTAAGCAGTGAGCAAACCGTAGCTGAAGCGTCCGGTTTTGCCGGTTATCCTTCCTCCAAATAGCGGGTCAATAATCCGCCTGGTATAAACCATTTCTATAGCCGGATAACGGAAGATTTCCATGCCTTCAAGAAAGAAGGGTCTTTTTTCCTGGTAATAGAGAGCATAGCGAAGATTGAGGTCAATCTGGGGCACATCAGCCTCAACCTGGCTGAAGTCGGGATTGGCGGTCAGGTCGAGCGTCAGGTTGGAATTGGCTCCGTATTTGAGGTTCAGGCCGGGCTGGACATCTATCTTCTGCCCCTCGGTTTTGGCCGAGGTAATGACCGGCATTATTTCCAGGTTTTTTCCTTTTTCCAGGTTTCCGGTGAGGATGAAAGGCTTCCCCTGACTGAGCAGCCCGGGGATGGTCCGGGAATAGCGCGGCCAGATGATTATCTCTCCGCTGCGGGGAAGATTCCGACCCAGAACGATGTTCCAGGTTTTGGGGTCCTGGTCAGGAAAGCGGATACTCTTGAAGGGAATGGCCGCTTCCACCACGTAACCCAGGTCGTCCATTTTCCCGTCTGAAATGAAAAAGGTATCCCAGGAATCATCCATATTATCGTTGCCGCCTTCCTCCACTCGCATGAAATCGGCCTGAACGCCGATGGGATTCAGGACAAAGGTAAAAGCCCGGCGTTTCTCGCCAAAAGTATCGAGGAAGACTATCACCCAGTCATCTTCCATGCAGTTGTCCCGGCTGGTGACGGAACAACGGATTTTTTTCGGCTGGGAATCAAAACAGCGGAAAGCCAGGTAGAGATTCTTTTCGTCGTAGCCAAGATAGGCTATGGTTTTTTCGCTCGGCTGTCCGTTTTCCTTCGGAGACAGCTGGACAAAATCTTCTATCTTAAGTGATTCCTTTTCGTAGACCTCGTCCAGCAGGCCGTCGATCTTGGGAGGATGCGACAGCCTGGGGATGGTCAGTTTCTCTTCTGTGGCTGAAGCGGCCTGTCTGGCCAGGAGCTGACCGCCAGCCAGAAACCCGACAACAAAGATAACAGCAATAACGGCTAAGGTTTTCTTCTTCATATCCTTCCAGCCATAATTTGATAAATTTCGAGCATCAACTAATAAAGACGGATTCTAAGGGTCAAAGGTTCACTACAGGCTAAAAATTCAAAATTCGGCTTCGGGCAAAATCGGCTTGAGTTTTTAAACAGTTCCAAAGTGCCGCCGCTCAACCCCGCCTCGAAAAGCGGGAGCGGCTGGCTGGTCACGAGAAAAGAAAAGTTCGGAAAAGGTTCCCTGGCCTGGAATCTTAAATATAGTTTGTTGGAGCTAAGAGCCATTTAACCACCAGCACAAATGACAAACCCCGGATTCCAACCTTCCGTTCCAGTCGCGACCCAAACGCGTCGTGGTCATTAAAAATCAGCTGGCTGAAAATTGGTTGGTTTTTTAAGCCAGAATTCTATTGTCCTCAAATTAACAACCATAAAAGACCTATCCGGCCTAAGAAATGGCTGGAAACGGATGGCCGCTATTAAAATCAGCCGTTTCTATCTGTGACAAGTATTTCGCCAGACATTAGTCCTTGACCCGGCCCACTTCAAACAGCGGCTCTCCCTTATTGCAGGGCGGCGTTCCTATTATGTACAGAAGAATCCCGGTAAACGGGGCCCGTTGTTCTTCCAGGATGTTCCCGTGGTAATCGGTGATAATCCCGACCACCTCGCCGGCCCTGACATAATCGCCCATTCCGGCCCGGGGGTAAAACAGGCCGTCGTGGTTGGAGTAGATAACCTCGTATTTTTCAATCCAGACCGGGTCGGTCTGCCGCTGGGGCTGGCCGGGAATCATTTTGAAGTATTTCATGACGTTAAGAACGCCGGCCACGTTGGCGGCAATGGCTTCTTCCTCCACCCGACCCAGATAGCCAGACTCAGTGGTGATGGCTGGCCTTTTCCTGACGATGGCCGTGTTGCCAAGGTACTTCGAGTTTTGCAGGTCCTGGGCCCTGGTGTTATCAATGATGATGTGCTTTAAGCCGAAAACTACGGCCATTTCCCGGGTAACCGAGTCAAGCTGGCCGTCCCCGCTCAGCATCCAGTAAGTATAGGGTATCAGGGCTTCGTTGCCATCGCCGCAGTGCAAGTCAATCAAAACTTCTGCCCTGTCCACCACCTCCCTGGTCAGAACGGCAGCAATCCGCTGGCTCTGGGTTCCGTGCAGGTCACCGGGGAAGACCCGGTTCAGGTTTTTCCAGTCAAAGGGATTGTAATAGATGGTGCGTCTCTGAAAAGCTGGCAGGTTGGCGATGTGCACCAGGATCAAGGTGCCGGACAGTTCAGCCGGTTTTATCATCTCTTTAATCCGGTAAAGCGCCAGAATGGGCGGATATTCGTAAGGATGAACACCGGCCACTGCCGCCAGGACCCGCCCCGGCTTCTGGCCGTTGATAACGGTCACCGGAATCTGGGTGGCCGGGTCTACTCCGGCCGGAACTTCCAGGAATCCGCTGACGCTTTCCCCCGGTTGAACAATCATCTGGCCCAGGGTGAAGAGACGATTCTGGCCGGTAAGCCCGGTGCTTAATAGAAGCAGCAGGACTACCAGAAAAATAGCCAAGTTCAGACTAAAAGCTTTGATTCTATGCAGGCTCATAACTCCTCCTTCCCGGAGTAAAATTTCGGGTGGAATGAAAAGCTGCCGGGCAAATCACCTGCTTTCCACTCACAACAATCCCTATTCTATGGAAACTCCACAGTTAAAATCCAGATTTTTCTGGCGGTGGGCCGGGCAGATGAAACTCCAGGCCCGCTAACATATGAACGGTTATTCATATATTAACTGCTTTGGGGGCAGGCCATATCAACTCAACCGCAGGCTTATCGCGCCGTTTCCCCTATTCTCTTTTCTCTATTGTAACCTGCCGGCCGTCGGCCAGCCGGCACCGGAAAACCTCTCTGATTCGTCTGCTCTTTCTGTCTTTTATCCTTTTCTGCCAGATTATCTCGGCCACCTCAATCCGCTGGCCAGCCGCAACCACCGCCCGCGGTTTCTCCTCCCCCCGGTAGCCTGCATACCATTCAACCTTTTCCCATTCCATGATTACCAGCCTCTTCTATCATATTATAAATCCGGGCCTGGATAAAATTTGAGATTTTCAGGCAGTCCACCTGTTTTTCCCCCTGGGCTTCCAGCCCCTTCTGAGAAATCAAGTTTTCTGCCCAAAACCCTTTTCCCATTTGAATCTATTCGGCCAAAAAAATATAATGACTCCCCTGATGGAGGCCAAGATGAAAATTTGCCGACAACTGGCGATGATATTTCTTTTATTATTTATGAGCCTCAGCCTGATTCCAGCTCCCCTCCGCTCTCAGACTGAGGAAGTAAGGCTGACTGTTTTTTACCCATCAATCGGGACCCTGCGCAACCTGCAGGCTCTCAGAGAAAAGGGTTACCTCAATATTCCCAGCTTGAAGGTGACTGGCGTTTACCATGTCCGGGAAATGACCAACTATGAAGAGGCCAAAAAATATGCCAGAGAAAACGGCCTGGACTGGTTTAGCTTCAAAGCTTTTTCAGCCGAGATCGGCCCGGAAAACATCTTTAAGGCCAACGGCCTGACTTCGGAGCTCACGGAAATCATAAGAAACTCGGACGGTATAATCTTTTTCGGCGGGCCCGACATCCCTCCGGCGGTCTGGGGCGACCGAACCAGCCTCCTGAGCGT
>DMVN01000132.1:6094-6670 GCA_003476685.1 Acidobacteriota bacterium
CGCTGCTGGCCGAAAACCCGGAACTTCCCGTCCTGGGTATCTGCCTGGGAGCCCAGAGCCTCAATGTCGGAACCGGCGGCACGCTCATCCAGGATATCTGGTCGGAAGTTTACGGGAAAAATTATGTAGAGGACATCATCGCCCTGGGGCCCGACCGCTGGCACAATAATCCCTATACTAAGCTCCGCCCCGACCTCAGGCTGTCCGGCTATAATTTCCACTGGATAAGACTCCTGCCCGATGGGTTTTTTGTCAAAAAGCTGGGCTTCTCCCCGGATGACCGCCCCCGCATCTTAAGTTCCCACCACCAGGCAATAAAGAAGCTGGGCCAGGGGTTCAAGGTGGTGGCTACTTCACCAGACGGGAAAATCGTTGAGGCCATCCATCACACCAGGTTTCCCAATGTCCTGGGAATTCAGTTTCACCCGGAACATTACCGGCTGTGGGACCAGAATCTTCAGGTCAAATTTCAACCGGATGGAGCCCCGACCAGCTACTGGGAAATCCTGAACTCCAACCCCCCGAGTCTTGAATTCCACCGCAAACTCTGGGCCTGGTTCGGCGAGGCCATGAAAC
>DMVN01000177.1 GCA_003476685.1 Acidobacteriota bacterium
CAACTTCTTCGGTGGGCACACCCCGCAGCCGGTCCCGGACAAAACCCCCGACGGCATAGATATCAGGCCCGAAAAGCTCAACCAACAGGCGGCGGTGCCGGAAATCGACTTTCAGTCTTTTCATCACAGGTATTTTACTTATTTTTTAGCCTGTTTGAAGACCCGCAGCCCGACATACTCGCTGGGCGGAGCGGTATAAGCCTCTTTGGCTTTGGAGCGGTGGACGGCACTCAGCCCCAGCACCCGGCCTTTTCCGCTGCTGTCAACCGCCCATTCAGCCACGCTACCGCCCAGGCCAAAGATCAGACTCTCGGTGTCCGGGGCAAATCGGTCCACCGGCAGGAGCAGGGGGGCCTTACCCTTGAGCCGGGCGATGACTTCGGCGAGTCTTTGGGCGTCGTCGAAATTCACCGCATAGCCGGCCCAGTAGTCCAGGGTGTTGTCGTCGGCACTGGCTGCCGCCAGGAGTTTTCGGGCTTCCTGCTCGGTGGGCAGCCGGTAGTCTTCGCCGGTCAACCGGCTCAACCATTTAAGGTATTCCTGAGCCCGTTCAAAACTGATTTCAGAAACCGGGTAGTTTTCCGTCCCGGGCTCATACTGATAACTGCTGTCAAAAGCTTTCCACTGGGCCCTGGTGACTTCAAACCGGCCCACTTCCAGGTCTTCCCAGGGTACCGTTTCTGGAACCAGCCGGCCTTTTACCAGCCGGCCGTACAGGCGGCCGCTGCGGCTGAATTTCTGGGCTTTGAGGGCCAGGTCGAGGGGAGAGCCTTCTTTCAGGGCTTCGTTTTCAGCCTGGAAAGTCTTGAAGAAATACCGGTCAAACCAGGCCAGTTCTTCTTCCACCTTCCGCCTTTGGTGACTGAGCTGGCGCAAGCCATGAGGTTCTCCGGGGAAGATGACGAACCTCACCGGAGCCTGGCCGATTTCTTTCAGGGCCCGGTAGTGTTCCATCCCCTGACTGAAGGGCACACTGGTATCTTCACTGCCATGAAAGATGATGGTGGGGACCTTCATGTCCTTGAAGTGGAAAAGCGGCGATAATTTAATGTAGTAATCGGGCCTTTCCCAGGGCGGCCCCAGCAAGTAATAGTTATCAAAACTTACCCCGAAGGCACAGGTGCCATAGTCGCTAATCCAGTTGACGTCGGCCGCACCGATTCCAGCCACTTTGAACTTATCGGTCCAGACCGCCAGGGCGATGCTCAGAATTCCGCCGTTGGACCAGCCCATGGTCCCCAGCTTATCCGGGTCCACCAGACCCCGGGCCACCAGGTGGTCAATACCCTTGAGCATGTCTTCGATGTCATAATCGTAGTAGTGGCCCCTGATGGATTCGGCGAATTCCTGACCATAACCTATCGAGCCGTGATAGTTGGGCATCAGGACGAAGCAGCCTTTTTGCGTCAGCAGATGGGGGTAGTAAGCATAGGAAGCTTCGAAAGAGTCCATATCAATACCCATCGGACCGCCATGAATATTAAGAAACAGAGGATATTTCCTGCCTGGCTGGTAGTCATGGGGGTAATAGAGTATTCCTTCAATTTCATCATCCAGGGCTCCTTTCCACCTGATGACTTCGGTCTTAGCCATTTTTTTATCTTTCAGATGGGCGTTGAGCTCGGTCAGTTGTTTTTCGGTGATGATTTTATGGCCATCCAGCCGGCCATAGAACCACTGTTCGGGCTTGGAAGCGGTGGTATGGCTGTAAACCAGGCGGTTGCCTTTCTCCTGGAGCTCCAGGCTGAAAACATGGGGGTAGTGATTTCCCTCCAGTTCCCGGTAGGTGAAGCTATCACCCTGGCGGTAATATCTCCGCCACTTAGGCACAGCCCCGTTGGCCAGAAAGGCCAGAAATCCGTCTTCCCGCACCGCCAGGCCCGGGCCCATCAGCCCCCGGGGCCAGTCGAGGTTGACTTCCTGGTGCTGGCCGGTCTTGAGGTCGTAGTAATAAAGAAATTCAGCTCCCGAAGTTTCGTTAACCGGGTCCACGGTCCTCAGGACTGTAAAGTAAAATCCCTGGCTGCCGGGTTCCCAGTAGATGCCAGTCGGTTTGAAAAATCGGTCGGGGAAAATTTCCTGGCTGGACTTATCCTGAAGCTTAACCAGGTAAAATTTTGGCTTGACCCTTTTATCAACCTCGTAGCTAAGGCTCTGGTTGTTACGGGTGACCACCATTTTCTTATCGGGAGAAAGCTCGAAGCTGGTAATCTGGTCGTTGTTTTCAGTCAGGCGGTGCCAGGTTTTTTCTTTGAGACAATAGAGAAACAACCTCTGGGGAATCAGGTGTTCCTGGTCTTCATAGATGATGGAATTATCTTTCTTTTCTTTTTCTTTTATTTCCTTAAGAGTCCTGGGTTCCCTGGCCAGGATCAGGAAATGATCATTGTCAACCCAGTCGTAAGCTATGACCCCAAATTCCAGGCTGGTGACTTTCCAGGGCTCGCCACCCCTGAGGTCCAGCAGCCACAGCTGTTGTCCCCGGGCTTCTTCCTCCTTGGAAGGAGACGCAGCTGGCTCAGACCGGCTGCTGAGAAAGGCAATCCGCTGGCCATCCGGGGCCCAGCGCGGGCGGCTCTCAGATGAAGTGCCCCTGGTCAATTGCACAGTCTGTCCGTCGCTGTCCAGGTGGGTCAGGAAAAGATGGGAAATCCGGCCGTCCTTTTCCTGGTCCGGAACAGTCTTAACCCAGACCACCCGGCTGCCGTCGGGAGAAATCTGGAAACCAGAAGCTCTTTCCTGGTTGATAACGTCAGCCACGGTCCAGGGACGGGTTCCGGCCCGAGTCTCTTCTGATAAAACATAGACCGGAAGCAAAAGAAGCGCTATCAGGCAAGTTATTATGGCTATCTTATATCTGACAGGCGTCATCCGCTGACCTCCTTGAAATTAAAAATTTTCCTAANNCATCCGCTGACCTCCTTGAGCTTAAAATTTTTCCTAATTAGTTTATAACCCGGGCGGCCAAATATCCAGAATTATTTTGAGCAGGCTTGTTTTCTCCGGCTATTTCAGGTAATTTAATCTACCTGCAACCAGAACTTGAATGATTTATCCTGAGATGAAAAAAAATTGGCACATATTATTAATCATGACTGCCCTCTGGCTGGGCCTGAGGCCGGGCCCGACCGAGGCCGGGCCCGCGGTTCTCGCCCGGAAAAATATAGAGCTCAGCTTGAAAGAAACGAGAATTGGCGAGCTATCGGCCTCGGGCCTGACTCTATCTTTTTACCTCCTGCTGGAAAATAATTCTTCCAGAAATTACGGGCTGGTTTCCTATCAATACCAGGTTCTGATAAATGACAGGGAATATTTTCGACAGCCGGTTTCTCTGGACCAGCCGATAGGGCTGCCGGCCGGCCGTCAGGCATTGGTCAACTTCCCGGTCAGGATTAATTATCAATACCTGGAGCCTTATCTTACAGGTTCAGGTCGTCAGGCTAGCTGTCGGATGAGCGGGGAAATAATCTTTCAGGATGAGAAAAAGAAAACGGAGCGGGTGCCCTTCAATTTCCAGGCCGATTTCCCGATTTTTAAGTTGCCCGAAATAAAGTTTCTGCCGCTTCTGGTGAGAGACCTGACCCTGGGCGGGGCTGATTTTGACTTCCGTTTCAGCCTGGGTAACCAGAATGACTATGACCTCCTGATCCAGAAAATTAACCTGGAGTTGTGGCTGGAAAACCGGGTTATCCACCGGGGACAGCTAACCGGGGACCAGGCTCTCTCTGCCGGTCAGAGCCGGAGTTACAGCCTGCCGTTGATGCTGGATTTTTTTGAACAGGGGAGGGAATTGCGCGAGGCCCTGGAGAAGGCTCAGGTCACTTTTACTCTGAAGCTCAATGTGGAAGCGGATTCGGCCTGGGGCTGGCTGTTGTTTCCCCTGGAAACTACGGCCTCAGTCAGCAAAGAATTCCGGCGCTGAGTTCCTCCGGCCATGGTCTCAGCCATAATTGTTACATACAACCGGGCTCATTACCTGGGCCAAGCCATTGACTCTGTTCTGGCCCAGACCTATTTCCAGACTCATCCCGAGGACTGGGAACTGATTATCGTGGACGACGGTTCCACCGACGGGACGCCCGACCTGGTGGCCGGTTATGTCTGCCAGGAAAGCCGGATCAAATTTATCAGGTCTGAGCACCTGGGCGTCAGCCGGTCCCGCAACCTGGGCCTGAAAGCAGCCCGGGGGGAATTTATCGCCTTCCTTGATTCGGACGACCTCTGGCTCAAAGATAAGACCCGGGCCCAGCTCAGCTATCTCCGGGCCTTTCCCGAAGCCCGGTTCTGCCTGACCGAAGAAATCTGGGTTCGGAATGGACGCCGGGTCAACCAGAAGAACAAGCATCAGAAATATTCGGGCCGGGTGCTGGACAGGGTTTTGCCCCTGTGCCTCTTGAGTTTATCTGCGGCCATGTTCCGGCGGCAATTGTTTGAGGAAGTAGGGGACTTTGACCAAAGCCTTCCAGTCTGTGAGGATTATGACCTGGGCATAAGAATCGCTTTACGGCATCCCTACCATTTCCTGCCGCAGCCCCTGATCATCAAAAGGGGCGGCCATCCCGATCAACTCTCGCGGAAATACTGGGGTATGGATAGATGGCGGGTGCAGGTCCTGGAAAAGGCGCTGCGACTGACTGAAACTCCCGAAGACAGGGACCTGATTCGGTCTGAAATTGTAAAAAAATGCCAGATCCTCTTCAAAGGCTTCTTAAAGAGAGGACGGGAGGCAGAGGCCGATTATTACCAAAAGAAAATTCTGGAATATTCTCTGTAGTAAGCCGGCTTCTGTTCTTCATAACCCGGGATAACAGACAACCTGGGTTACACAGCCAGCTTAAATAAAGCTAGAGAATTGGCGTCGACAGGGTGGAAAATTGTCAGCCTGATTAAAGTGGAAAAAGAAAAGAAGGCCGGGTCCTCCGGAGAGAACCCGGCCCTTTATCGTGAAGAGCTGAGATGGATCAGAACCAGAAATTAAGTCCCAGCACCAGCGAATAACCGTTAAAGTCAAAATCTTCAAAGCCTTCAAAAGAATCCCTGAATTTAGCCTTGAGGAAATTGTAACGGAAGCCCAGGTCCAGGGTGGTCCGGCTGCCAACCGGGACCATGACTCCGGCAAAAGCGTTGTAGCCGATGGATATTCTGTTTTGCTCTTCCAGAAGGGCGTAGTAAACCGGATAAACTGTGATGTCGCCACCCGGATCGCTGTAAATCCAGGGGTCGGAAAAATCTATTATCTCGCCCTGGATTCTTACCGTCCAGAGGTGGAGCCCGACGCCCCCGCCGAAATAGGGAACAAACCTGACCCGGCGTCCGAGAGGAGTAATCTTAAAGGACAGAGAAATAGGCGTCTGGGAAACTTCAAAGGTGTGGACAATGGACCCACCAAAGAAATCGGGAAAGGCAAAAAACATGTCGTCAACTTGATACTTGGAATAATCCAGGTACCAGCCGCCCTTCTGGCGGTTGTAAAAATCGACCGAAAGCACCAGGCTGAGATTCCGGTTCATGAAGAACTCATAGGCCAGTCCCAGCATTCCTCCCTGGTAGGCGGATTTCTTGAAGCTCATATTTTCAAACTCAATGTTCCACAGGCTGTCAGGTCCTCCGCTCATCCTGGGGACAAAATAGCCGTAACGGATGGTGAAAATATTGGCCGAAGCGGCCAGTGGCAATATCAGCAGGACCAGGGCCAACGTTATTAGTATTTTTTTCATCTTAACCTCCTCACCAATTCATTATAGCAAATTGCGTGCCAGACTCGATACCTTAAAATCTGGCCCGCCCCAGGCTGAATTGTTTTATTTTTAAGACAACTGTCCTGTTTTTTCCTTGAAACCCGGTTGGTTTTGGGCTATTCTCTGCCTGAGAAAAGGAGGTACGCTTGCCCTCACAGGTTCTATCACTTCCGGCTTCTGGCTTCAGACCGGACCAGCTGGATTTCATCTCCAGCCGGCTGCGGCAGGGGTCAGTTCTGGTCTATCCCACAGAAACTTTCTATGGCCTGGGTGGACTGGCCAGCCTTGTCTCAGCTGTTGAGAAAATATTTGAACTGAAAGGCCGGGAACCGGGGAAACCATTACCTTTTGTGGCTTCGGACCTGGAAATGGTCCTGCATTATTCCGAAGAGCCTTCTGACCTCTTTTTCAGGCTGGCCGAGCATTTCTGGCCAGGACCGCTGACCCTGGTGCTCAGGGCCAGGGAAAACAGTCTACCGGAAATTTTATACGGGCCAGGCCGGACCTTCGCGGTCCGGGTGCCGCCGCTCTCCTGGCTCAGAGAATTAATCCGAAAGAGCGGGTCTCTTTTGATTTCCACCAGTGCCAACCTCAGCGGACAGCCGCCCCTGGCTTCTTTCTCGGAAGTTTATGAGATATTTGGCGACCGGGTTGACCTGTTGATAGATGGTGGCCCGACTCCCGGCGGTCAGCCCTCAACCATCGTCGACCTGACCTCTTCCGAACCGCTCTGCTTGCGGGAAGGGAAAATCCCGGCGGCTGAGGTCTGGGCTTATCTTTATGAGAGATAAGCTAGTCGGCTTCTTATTTTACCTTAGTCCCGGGCGGCAGCTCCCGGTCAAAGAAAGGAATAATCGCCTTGCCCTCCACTTCGGCTGCCAGCAGCATCCCCTGGGATTCAACGCCACGGATGACAGCCGGCTGGAGGTTGGCGATGACGATGAACTCTTTGCCCACCAGTTCTTCCGGTGAGTAAGTCTCGGCCACTCCGGCGATAATCTGTCGCTTCTCGCTGCCCAGGTCAATCTGCAACTTCAGCAGCTTGCTGGTGCCGGGAACCCGTTCGGCAGCCAGGACCCTGGCCACCCGCAGGTCCATTTTCTTGAATTCTTCATAGCTGATGTATTCCATCTTTTCCTCCGTTTTGGGAGCAGTTTCGGCCCGAGCCTGGGGCTTTTCCATTTCACCGATGAATTCTGCCAGGTCAATCCTGGGGAAGAGGGCCTGGGGTTGGTGGAGCCGGGCTCCTGGTACCAGCCCGTAAAAATCCAGAGAAGATTTTAAAACCTCTCCCGGCCGGCGGCTCTCGCCCAGCAGAGACCAGATTTTTTCGGTAGTCTCCGGCATGACCGGATAGAGCAAGTAGCTACTTCCCCTGATGGCACATAGCGCCTGGTAGATTATCCTGGCCAGCCGCTCCCTGGATTCAGGTTTTTTGGCCAGCTTCCAGGGCTCGTTATCGGCCAGGTATTTATTGGTAACATTGAGAAAAACCCAGATTTCTTCCAGAGCCCGGTTGAGAGCGTAGTCATCATAGAGCGAGAAAACCCGGTCTCTCGTCTCAACAAAACTCCTGGCCAGTTCCCGGTCAGGACCGGTTTCTTCACCGGGCCTGGGTACTTCACCGCCGAAGTAATTGAAAGCCATGGTCAGGGTTCTCTGGACCAGGTTGCCCAGGTCGTTGGCCAGGTCGGAATTTACTCGCTGGACAAAACCTTCATGAGAAAAACTTCCGTCCAGTCCTACCGGCACTTCTCTTAACAAAAAGTAACGCAGGGCATCGGCTCCCACTTTTTCCAGAATGAGGTAGGGGTCGAGAACATTACCCCGGGACTTGGACATCTTGGTTTCATCCTTCAACCACCAGCCGTGCCCGAAAACTGTTTCTGGTAGTGGCAAACCGGCAGCCATCAGGAAAGCCGGCCAGAAGATGGCGTGAAAGCGCAGGATATCCTTGCCGATCAGGTGGACATCTGCCGGCCAGAAGGTCTGGAATAATTCCGGGTTCCAGTCGTAGCCGGCCCCGGTGACATAATTATGCAGGGCGTCGAACCAGACATAGATGGTATGTTTGGGGTCGCCCGGCACCGGGATTCCCCAGCGGACGGTGGTCCTGGTAATGCTCAGGTCTTTGAGTCCCTGCCGGACGAAACTGACCACTTCATTCATCCGGCTCTGGGGGCGGACAAACCGGGGATGGGCGGCATAGAAATCGAGCAGCGGTTGCTGGTAGGCTGACAGCCGGAAAAAGTAGCTTTCTTCCTCCAGCAGCAGGGCTTGCCGGCCACAATCAGGGCAGACCTTATGGCCTTCGGCTTCGAGCGGCACGTCTTCCGGAAGGAAATTTTCCTCAGAGACACAGTACCAGCCCTGGTAGGTGCCCTTGTAAATGTCGCCCTTGGCTAGAAGCTGCTGGAATATTTTCTGCACCCCACGTTCGTGGAATTCTTCCGTCGTCCGGATGAAGTAATCGTAGGAAATATTAAGCTTCTGCCAGAGTTCCTTGAACCTGACCACCACCCGGTCAGCCAGTTCTTTCGGCTTAAGGCCCTTCTCAGCCGCTGCCTTTTCAATTTTCTGACCGTGTTCGTCGGTCCCGGTCAGAAAATAGACTTTTCGGCCGCTCAGCCGCTGGTAGCGGGCCAGGGCGTCGGCAATGATGGTGGTGTAGGCATGCCCGATGTGGGGCACATCGTTGACGTAGTAGATAGGTGTGGTGACGTAAAATGTTGGCTTAAACTTCTCTTCCACCTGGAATACCTCCCTTGATGAGCATCATGGCTTCGGTCCGGGTAGCCGGGTTGTTGCGGAACGAACCCCGGACGGCCGAGGTCACAGTTATGGCTTTGGGCTTCTTGATGCCACGCATCGACATGCACAGATGTTCGGCCTCTATGACCACCATGACGCCCAGGGGGTTCAGGGTGGCATTCAGGATATCGGCCACCTGCTTGGTCAGCCGTTCCTGAACCTGCAGCCTCCGGGCCAGAGTATCAACCAGCCGGGCAATTTTACTCAGGCCGATGATCCGTCCCTCTTTGGGGATGTAAGCCACGTGGGCCACCCCAGCGAAGGGCAGGAGATGGTGCTCACAGAAAGAATAGAGGGGAATGTTCCGGATCAACACCAGTTCATCGTGTCTTTCATCCTGGAAGACTTCCAGGTCTTCCACCGGGTCGATCTGGGTGCCGCCCAGGATATCCTCCATCATTCTGGCCACCCGGCCAGGGGTGCCTTTGAGGCCAGGGCGCTCCGGGTCTTCGCCGATGCCCTCCAGCACCAGTCTGACACCCTGTTCGATTTTCTTCAGGTCCATTTTTCTGGCCTGCTTATTATTTCGGTTTTTGCTTTTCATCTTGTCCTCAAGCCTTAAATTTTCTGATAGCTTCGGTGATGACCTGTTTGAGGGGCAGCTTCAGTTTTTCAGCTGCTCGCAGGCAATCATCAAATTCCGGCTGGAAGTTTATGGCTTCTCCGCCGAAATAGCTGACCTTGACCCGGATTTCCTGACCCTTCAGGCTGATTTCTTTTATTTCTCTTCTCAGTACCCGTCTTTCTACTGGATAATATCTCAGCCCGATGGTGGTGGTTTCCCGGAAGATGGCCTCGGTCAGCCTGTCTATTTTATCAATCTCGGCCAGGATGGTCAATTTGCTCCCCAGCCGGTTCTTTTTCATGACCACCGGGGTGAGGTAAGCTTCCAGGGCTCCCAGCTCCAGGGCCCGGTTTAGGAAGTTACCCAGAAGCTGGGGAGAGGCGTCATCAATCGTGGCCTCGATCACCTGGATTTTTCGGGCCGGCTGGAAATCCTTTAGCTTTCCGTAAAAAGCCCGCAGGAGGTTGGGGTGATATTTTAAGTCACGGTGGCCGAGACCGTAACCGATTTTTTCGTAAACCAGTTCCGGCCAGGGACTTAGACAGCGGCCGAGGCTGGTCAGGATGGCTGCTCCGGTCGGGGTCAGCAGTTCAGTCGGTTCCTGGCTGCTGTAGACCGGGAAACCGGCCATTAATTCGGCCACGGCCGGTGGCGGAACTGGCAGCAGGCCATGACTGGTTTCCACATAACCACTTCCTAGATTAACCGGGGAGAAATAAACTTCAGCTACCTGGAGCCGGCGCAGCAACCAGCAGGCTCCGACTATGTCAACCAGGGCGTCATCGGCTGCGGCCTCGTGCAGGTGAGTGGTCCGGAAACTGCGGCCGTGAACCCGGCTTTCTGCCTCAAACAGGCGTTTAAATATTTTTAGGGCATTCTCTTTTACCTCCGGTTCCAGCCGGGATTTTTTGATGGTGCTTTCCACCTCGGAAAAGGTCCTTCCGGCTGAATTTTTAGGGACAACGACTTCTACCCTTAACCCGGAAAAACCACGGGAGCTGGCCTTGCTGACCTTGATGTCTACCCGCAGTTTCAGGTTGTTGATGGCCTGCCGGAAATCTTCCAGTGGCACTCCGAGGGAGAGCAGGGAAGCCAGAATCATGTCACCGCTGGCTCCCGAGGAACAATCAAAATATACAAATTTCATGCTTACCTGCCAGGATTAATTTTAATAAAAGGATAGCTGTTTCCGTCTGAAAAATCAAAATAAGACAGAGTACCGCATTTTTTTATTTCATGCCGCACGTTACCGCTACCTGTCCTGGACTGGTTTGATTCCCCCTGCGGCAGTTGGCCTGAGGCTCGAGCCCGGTTAAAATTCTCCCGGAATCTTGACTATTAAAGCCAATAAATTATATATGAATAGCTTCAAGAGGTGAAAAATGGGTAAGCCAGATTTTCCGTCCGTAAAAGTTGGTATCCTGGGAGGGACGGGCCTTTACCAGGTTGAAGGCCTGAAAAATATCGAATCCCTGGAACTTGATACCCCCTTTGGCCGGCCTTCGGATAGTTACGTTATCGGAGAGCTGGAAGGGGTGCCGGTTGCCTTCCTGAGCCGCCACGGCCGTGGCCACCGGCTGCTTCCAGCCGAGGTAAATTACCGGGCTAATATTTTTGGTTTCAAGATGCTGGGAGTGGAAAGTTTAATTTCGGTCAATTCCGTGGGTTCTCTTAAAGAAGAAATTAAGCCCCGGGACATAGTGCTGGCCGACCAGTTTTTTGACCGCACCCACCGGCCGAATACTTTTTTCGGTCGGGGAGTAGTGGCCCATATCAGCCTGGCTGAACCCGTCTGCCCGGTTCTTTCCCGTCATGTTTATGAAACGGCCCGCGGGCTGAATTTATCGGTTCATCCCCGCGGCACCTATGTCTGCATTGAAGGACCGGCTTTTTCCACCAGAGCTGAGTCGTTGATTTACCGCCAGCTCCAGGCCGATGTCATCGGCATGACCGCTGCCACTGAAGCCAGGCTGGCCCGGGAGGCAGAAATCTGCTACGTCACCATGAACCTGGTAACCGATTACGATGTCTGGAAGAGCGAGGAAGAATCAGTCAGTGTCGAGCTGGTTCTGGAAAATCTGAAATACAATATCGAGCACGCCAAAGCTGTCATCAAGCGGGCGGTGGCCACCATCCAGAAAATAGAAAATTCAGATTGTCCCTGCCGCCACGCCCTGGAGAACGCTATCGTCACCAGCCCGGAAGCCAGAGACAGAGAAACTGAGAAACAGCTGGCTCTTCTTATTGGCAAGTATACCCGGTCTTAGAGGAAAGCAGGTGAGCCTGATAATAATCGGTTCGGTGGCCTTTGACACCATAGAGACTCCGTCCGGCCGCCGGGACAGGATTATCGGAGGCTCGGGCACTTATGCCGCGCTGGCTGCCGCTTTTTTCACCAGACCAGGTCTGGTATCGGTGGTCGGGCAGGACTTTCCCCGCCGTTTTTTCCAACAACTCCGGGCCAGGGGAATCGACCTGGCCGGCCTGAAAGTCAAAAAGGGCAAGACCTTCCACTGGCACGGCCGCTATGGCCGCGACCCGAACCAGAGGACTACCATCAAGACCGAGCTCAATGTGCTTCGGGAATTCAGGCCGGTTCTCCCTCCGGACTACCGCCGGGCGGATGTAGTTTTTCTGTCGAATCTGGATCCCGAAAGCCATGATTTCATCCTCGAACAGTTGCCGGCGGTCAAGCTGGTGGCCATGGATACCATCCGCTTCTGGATTGAAAACAAGGCCGAGGCTCTGCTCCGGGCCATCCACAAGGTGGATATCTTGTTCGTTAACGACGAAGAGTGCCGGCTGATTGCCCGGGAGCTAAACCTGGTCCGGGCCGGGCGCAAGCTGCAGGCAGCCGGGCCGAAAATCATCGTGGTCAAAAAAGGTGAGCACGGGGCCATGCTGTTCGGGAAAAACTTTGTTTTTGGAGTGGTGGCCAATCCCTGCGAACAGGTGGTGGACCCGACCGGGGCTGGCGATGCCTTTGCCGGAGCTTTTCTGGGTTACCTGGACAGCGCCGGCCGCTTCAACCAGCGGGAATTGAGAAAAGCCGCAGTTTACGGCAACCTGGTCGCTTCCCTGGTCATCGAAGATTTTGGAGTTGAGGGGCTGCTCCGGGCTGACCAGCTGGACCTGATAAAACGGTACCAGTCGTTCCGGAAGCTGGTTTCTTTCTGAGTGCAAAATAAACGGGAATTGTTTATGATATCTTCATCTTTTTTTGAGAGGTAATAATATGAGTAAAATAAAAGCGCCGGTAGAGCCCTTTCGTATCAAGACAGTGGAAAGAATCAAGCTGACTGACCGCCGGGAGCGCGAAAATATTCTGAAGCAGGCCGGTTACAATGTTTTTAACATCCCGGCCGAGAAAGTTTTTATCGACCTGCTGACCGACTCCGGCACCTCGGCCATGAGTGATAATCAGTGGTCCGGGCTGCTCATCGGGGATGAGTCCTACGCCGGGGCCAGGAACTTTTTCCACCTGGAGGCGGCGGTTAAAAATATTTTCTGTTTCCAGCATGTCATTCCCACCCACCAGGGCCGGGCGGCCGAAAGAATCCTGTTTGAAGCCCTGGTGAAGAAGGGTGATTTCGTTCCCAACAACATCCACTTCGACACCACCAGGGCTAACGTCGAAGTCAGGGGAGCCAGGGCCGTGGACCTGGTCATTGATGAAGCCTACGACCCCGATTCCATCCATCCCTTTAAGGGCAACCTGGATGTGGACAAGCTGAAAAAGTTTATCGAGAAAAAGGGCACCAAAAAAATCCCGCTGGTCATGATAACCATTACCAACAACAGCGGCGGGGGACAGCCAGTGTCTGTCAAGAACATCAAGGAAGTTAGCCAGGTCTGCCGGCAGCACCGAATTCCCCTATTCTTCGACGCCTGCCGTTTTGCCGAAAATGCCTACTTTGTCAAACAGAGGGAAAAAGGGTACGAGAAAAAATCGATTCTGGAAATAGCCCAGGAAATTTTCTCTTATGGTCAGGGCGCCACCATGAGTGCCAAGAAGGATGCCCTGGTTAACATCGGCGGTTTTGTAACCGTTGACGATGACCAGCTGGCAGAAAAGCTGAAGAACCTGCTCATTCTGAGCGAGGGTTTCCCGACCTACGGTGGACTGGCCGGGCGAGACCTGGAAGCCATAGCCAGGGGTCTGGAAGAAGTGCTGGAAGAAGATTATCTCGAATACAGGATAAATCAGGTGGCCTACCTGGGACGGTTGCTGGATGAGGCCGGGGTGCCGGTGTTCAAGCCGGTTGGAGGTCATGCCGTCTACCTGCTGGCCGACCGTTTCCTGCCTCATATCCCCAGGCACCAGTATCCGGGCTGGGCTCTGACCGTCGCCCTCTACCGGGAAGCCGGCATCAGGGCGGTGGAAATCGGCGGGGTGATGTTTGCCCGGAAGGATGAAAAAACTGGCCGGGAAATTTTTCCCAGGCTGGAACTGGTGCGGCTGGCCATTCCCCGGCGGGTTTATACCAGCGCTCATCTGGAATACGTGGCTGAGTCAATCATCGACCTTTACAAGAACCGCGACCGGGTCCGGGGCCTGAGAATAGTGCGGGAATCCCGCTATCTACGTCACTTCACCGTGCGGATGGAAGAAGTCTGACCTCACCCTTCTATTTTTGAAATATATTCCAGTCCCGTTTTTCTCCAGTCAGAACCTTTTTTCTTTGGCCTAGTTATTTTAAACTAGGTGCTATCCCGATAATTAATTTCCAAGGAATTTCCCCTCCATTTGTCTAATAAAATGAAAGATGGAATTTTGATTAGAAAGGTCGACCAATTTAAGGAAAAGGAGGATAAAATGAGGAAAAACTTACTTCCTGGCCTTTTGATTCTTGTTTTTATCCTGGTCTCGGCCGAAGCTGCTTTCCCCTGGGGAGCGGCTACCCATGCTTTTCTTGCCAAGAAAATTGGCCGGTATTACCTGACTTTGGATTTTCAGGAAATTTATGGCCAGCTGGCCCCGGACCTCTTTAACTTTAATTCCGAACTCTCTTCTGACCCGGTGCTCTGGGCCTTTACCCACGGTCTGCCAGGTAATGAAGGTTTCATGACAGTCTGGGAAAAGGCTACCTACCGCAATTATCAGAAAGCGCTGGCTTTTGGCTTTGTGGCCCATAATGATGTCTGGGGTGCAGATTTTACCGCCCACCATCAGGCTCAGACCATACCGGCGCCGGCCGATTTCCCCCTGGTCCCCGGTGAAATAGAACCCGGCTATGTTGTCATCAAAGCCGTAGCCCTTAATTCTGACCCCACCCTGAACAGCCATTTTGAATCCATCGGGTTGCATAACGACCGGCCGGAGCATTTTCGATTGAGGCTTAAGCTTTGCCATTATCTGGTGGAAGCGGCCGGGGACCTGATCATCAGAAGGGTTGATCAGAACATCGGCCAGAATCTGATAACCGCGGCTGTGGTCAGGGACAGAAAATTTGTGGAACTGCTGGTCCAGGCCCTTAACCAGCCAGAATATAACCAGGCCCTTATTGAAAACGAAGCCTTTTTCCGCCGACTGATGATTCAGTATGGGGCCCTGATGGTCCTGCCGGAATTCCGGGCGGCCAGAGCTCTGGCTGAGTCAGCAGCCTATTTTGGTCTCAACCTCATTAAAAAAGAGGCTGGAATAGAGGTCCCCCTGGAGCAGGCTGAGACCATAGCTGACTACGGCCTGAAAAAGGCTATCCAGCTCTGTGCCCCGGATTATCTGCCCGAAATTAGAAAGACCATTGAAAAAGTCCGGCTGGAGCTCCGCAATCATAATATCAGATATTAAAGAAAATAAGGCCGCGAGAGAAACTTCATCTCCTCCGGCT
Organism: Acidobacteriota bacterium; assembly: GCA_003476685.1. Classification (GTDB taxonomy): domain Bacteria; phylum Acidobacteriota; class Aminicenantia; order Aminicenantales; family Saccharicenantaceae; genus Saccharicenans. The sequence continues at coordinate 14,946 of DMVN01000177.1, forward strand.
ATTTCAGAAGGTCTATAGACTGCCTGGCCACCAGCCGGAGTTTGATTCGAGGCCTAAATAAGAACCACCCCCGGCTGGTGGCCGGTTTTTACTAATCCCGACTGTAGGCGTTGATATCCAGGAAGCCGTGGCCGGAAAGGTTAAAAAGAATATTTATTTCTTTCCCGGATTTTTTAGCCTCCAGGGCTTCTTCAATGGCTGCGGCTACAGCATGGGCTGATTCAGGAGCGGGCAGTAGACCCTCGGTCTTGAAGAAAATTTTGGCTGCTTTGAAGACCTGGTTCTGGGGATAGGCCCGGGCTTCCACCAGACCCATCCGGACCAGGTGGCTGACCAAGGGGGCCATTCCATGGTACCTTAATCCGCCGGCATGGATGGGCGGTGGGACAAAATCCCGGCCCAGGCTGTGCATGTACAGCAGCGGAGTCAGGCCGGCCGTGTCGCCGTGCTCATACTGAAGCTTCCCTCCAGTTATAGAGGGGCAGGCTTCGGGTTCAACTGCCAGAAATTTGATTCTATTTTTTCCGGTCAAGTTCTGTCCGAGGAAAGGAAAACTCAGGCCAGCAAAATTGGAGCCTCCGCCCACGCAGCCGATGATTGTTCCGGGCTCAACCCCGAATTCCTGACATTGTTTCATTGCTTCCAGGCCAATCACCGTCTGGTGGAGAAGAACGGCGTCCAGGACTGACCCCAGCGAATATTTGGTCCCGGGCTGGCTAACAGCGGCTTCAACCGCTTCGGAAATGGCAATTCCCAGACTGCCGGGGTGGTCTGGATTATCCTGGTAAAACCGGCGTCCGGCGGCCGTGGCCGGGCTCGGACTTTCCAGCACTTCTCCGCCGAACAGCTCAATCATCACCCGCCGTCCGGGCTTCTGGCGGAAACTGGACCTGACCATAAAGACCCGGGCTTTCAGGCCGAACTGACTGCAAGCATAAGCCAGGGCCGAACCCCACTGGCCGGCCCCAGTTTCGGTGGTCAGGCTTTCCACCCCTTCCTGCCGGGCCAGGTAAGCCTGCATCAGGGCGGTATTGGTTTTGTGGCTGCCGGCCGGTCCCACGCCTTCGTACTTAAAAAAAATTCTGGCCGGAGTTTCCAGGTATTTCCGCAGGGCTGAAGCATAAATCAGCGGGGTGGGACGGTATCTGGAGTAGATTTCAAGAACTTCATCCGGGATGCGAACGAATTTCTCCCTGGTAATTTCCTGCTGGATGAAGCCGCGGGGAAAAACGGGTTCCAGTTCTTCCGGCCGGAGAGGCTCGCGGGTAGCTGGGTTTAGCGGTGGGGGAGGCAGTTCCGGCAGGTCGGCTTTCAGGTTATAAAAATATTCAGGCAAGTAATCAAGGTGCTGTGAAGCATATCTTTGCATCTTTTTCCTCCTGTAATTCTGGTAAACAGAAATAGAAATCAAGCAGTTTAAATAAAAAGGGACGGAAAATGACAGACTTCGGGCGGGCTAAGCCGCCCACCAGAACCAGACAGGAAGGGAAAAAGAGACACCGGCAGGGGAGAGGAGGCTCTTGGTTCGGTGTCTATTAAAAGTCAACATCAACCGTGATTTTAGTCAGATAAAAATATTTGTCAAGACTCCGCTCGTATGATTTTAAGCGCCGGAAAAGAGCGCCTTATTCAACTGCCCGGCCAAATCTTTCAAACTGAAGATAGCTGGTAAGAAAAAAACCAGTTGCTAACTATGTTTTTAGGGCTGCTTTGAGCTTAGACCGAAGCAGCATGGAAGCCGGGCTCTGAACAGCCTTCAGATTTTAATAATTACTTTGCTTGCTTTGCCTCAGCAGATTTCATAAATTATTAAGACAGGAATATGAACAGTATTAGGTTTAAGAGCCGGGTGTTGCTACTGTTACCGGTGGTTCTATTTTTTGACCTGAGTTTGATTCCAGAACAGGCCCGGGTTCAACCGGTTTCTCTGCGACTGGTTCAGGTTCCCAAAAACCAGCCCCGCCTGGAAGCCATCCTGGCCCGGGAAAAAGCAGAATGCCTGCAGGAGCTTCAGGACAGCTACCTTCTGCGCCTGGACAGAGAAGAAAGCTTCAGACTGAGAAGCTACGGTCTTGACTTCAGGCTGCTGACCGTTTACGACCGCAGCCTGGTTTATGCCATTGCCAGGGCCGGTCGGGCGGCCGACTTAGAGTTTATCCGCAGTCGTTTCCGAACCATTTTTCTTGAAGGGAACGATTACCTGGTGCTGGCTCGAGACCCGGCCGAACTGGAAGAGCTGCCGCTCACCGTCAGACGCCGGCTGTTACCGGCCACAGGCCATCCCGTATCCGGGGTTAGCCTGCTGCCGGAAGAAGTCATCTGGCAGCGGGCTCAGGACCAGCTTTATGAACAGCTGGCGGCTGAAGTGTCGGCTGATAATCTGCGCGGCCGCGTTATAGACCTTCAGAACTTTGGCACCCGGTATGCCCCCACCGGAAACTGTCTCCAGGCCGGCCAGTATATTTACAATTATCTGGTCAGCCTGGGACTCCCTGTGAGCTACCAGGAATTTTATTACAGCACCTATCTCTGCCGTAATGTTATTGCTCAGGTGACGGGCCAGACCTACCCCGAACAGGTGGTGATAATCTGCGCCCACTATGATTCCACTTCCGACCAGCGCTGGACCCTGGCTCCTGGAGCTGATGATAATGCTTCGGGCACGGCGGCCGTGCTGGAAGCGGCCCGGATTGTGTCCAGCCGTCCTCTTGACTTTACTGTCAGGTTCATCCTGTTCTCGGCCGAGGAACAAGGGCTCATCGGCAGCCTGCGCTATGTTCAGGAGAAGCTCAATCCCGCGGAAAATATCCTGGGAGTCCTTAACCTGGACATGGTGGCCTATGCCGACTACCTGCCCGAAGACCTGGACGTGATTGGCAACAGGTATTCCGGCTGGCTGGTGGACCGGGTGGCAGCCCTGGCCGGAACTTATGGCCCGGTCCCGGGAAAGAAAATAATAGATGCCTCTTTCGTCTACTCGGACCATGCCCCATTCTGGGACAGGGGAATAGCGGCCATCTGTGCCATTGAAGATGCCAGCGTTCCCAATCCTTATTACCACAAGACTACCGACACCGTTGATACCCTGAATTTTGATTTCTACCGGGCGGCAGCCCGGGGTTCTCTTATCAGCCTGGCTGACCTGGCCCAGGTAATCAGGCCAGGCTATCCCTCTACTCCGCGGAATTTTAACCTGAGCGTTAGCACTCAAGCTTCTATCTTTAACCATCTTAAAGCCGTACACCTGAGCTGGGACCCGGTTCCAGGCGCGGCCGGCTATAACATCTATCGCAGCTCGGTGCCCCACGCTAACTTCCAGAGAATAAATTCCAGCCCGATTCAGGACAACCGATACGTTGATAACCTCCTGGGAACCGAGGCCATTTTTTATTACACTGTGACCGCCGTGGACAGCCTGAATCGTGAGAGTAATTTCAGCCGGGAGCTGGCGGTTAACGCCGGGCTCACGCCGCTCAGCTCCCGACGCCAGCTGTTCTGGAATGTTTTTAATCTTTTCTGGAATTGAGGATGATGGACTGCAGAAATAAAAAAACGGGACCGGCCACAACAGCCCTTCTGCTGGGGCTATGGTGGCTCTTTGGGCTGATCTCATCGGCCGGGGCGGTAGAAGCGAGGGTCTACTTCGCGG
>DMVN01000146.1 GCA_003476685.1 Acidobacteriota bacterium
CTTACTGGTATTTCCCCATTATGTAATTCTGGAGATGCTCGATGGTTATTTTCTGGCTGGTGATGACTGACTTGACCACGTCTCCGATGGAAATCACTCCGACCAGCTTGTTTTCTTCGATGACGGGCAGGTGGCGGATTCTTTTCTCGGTCATCAGGGCCATGCACTCTTCGGCCGTGCACTCAGGATTGACGAAGTAGACCTGGGTGGTCATGATTTCCCGGACCGGGGTTTCCAGCGAGGATTTGCCTTTAAGGACGACTTTGCGAGCGTAGTCCCTTTCGGAAATTACCCCTACTACCTGGCCTTTTTCCACCACAATCAGGGCCCCGACCTCTTTCTCAGCCATGATTTTCAGAGCTTCGTAGACTGTGCTATTGGGCGAGATGGTCCAGACCTGGTGCCCTTTTTCCTCGAGCATTTGCTTGACTGTAATCATTCTCCCTCCTTAAAAACAAGCCAGCNNGGTGTCAAATTAATTGAATTTATTCAGACCTCTCCACAGACCGAGTTAAGACAGCCGGAGAATGGAGGCTACCATGGCCGACAGCCAAGCTTTAATCCTGTCAGAGAAGAAGATCGTCTGCGGCGGGAGCTGAAAAGTCAATGCCACTCACCACCGGGCTGGAAGAACAAGGATGCTCCGGGCCATTGGCCTGAGTTTTTAAGGCTTTTCAGGCTAAGACCTATAAAATGCTTAGGAACCTGGAAAAAAATTGATCACACAGGTCGGAGCCAAAATCAATCAAAATAACCGGTCAGGTCGTCCCGGTTGAGTTTCTGTTCCAGGGCCACCCGGGCCACGGCTCTGGCCACGCTGCGGTGCAGCCCCCGGTCCAGGGCATTGGGGACGATTTCTCCCGCCGGAGTATAATCAGCTATGGCCCTGGCCGCAGCCAGCAGCATTTCCCGGGTGATGCGCGGGACGTTGGCATCAACCGCCCCGCGGAAAATGCCGGGGAAGCCCAGCAGGTTGTTGATGACCTTGCCGTCGGCAGCATAGGCGGCCCCGGCGGCCATGGCTTCTTCCGGTTCAATTTCCGGGTTGGGGTTGGACAGGGCCAGGATGATTTGCCCTTTCCTGACCATTTCCTTTTTGATCAAGCCCGGCACGCCGGTGGTGGCGATGACCACATCACAGGAATCCATTATTTCCTTGAGGTCAGCCACCTTCCCGCCGGATTCTTTCAGGCGCTGGCTGGCTTCGGGGTTGATGTCGGCTCCCTTTACCGGCTTATCCAGGTAGAACATCAACATCCGGGACAGGGCCAGGCCGGCCGCCCCCAGGCCGATGACTCCGAAGCAGCTTTTCTTCAGGTCCTGTCCGGTTACCCTGGAAATGTTAATCAGGGCAGCGGTAACCACGCAGGCTGTTCCATGCTGGTCATCGTGCATGACTGGTATGTCCAGCCGGGCCTGGGTCTGCTCTTCAATGTAGAAACAGCGGGGGGCTGAAATGTCTTCCAGCTGGATGGCGCTGAAAGTTGGAGCGATGTTGACCACAGTTTCTATAATCTGCTCCGGCTCCTTGGTGTTGAGAAGAACCGGGACGGCCGACAGCCCGGTCAGGGTTTCCATCAGGCAGGCTTTGCCCTCCATCACCGGCATGGCCGCCAGGGGGCCGATGTCTCCCAGGCCCAGCACGGCGCTGCCATCGGTGACTATAGCCACCAGATGACGGATGGCAGTATACCGCCTGGCCATAGCCGGGTTTCTCTTGATGAGCAGGCTGACTTCGGCCACACCAGGGGTATAGACCTTGCGCAGGACGCTGATATTGTTTATTTCATAGCGGGAACGGACGGCGATTTTCCCGCCCTGGTGCATTTCCAGGACTTCGTCCCTGACTTCCAGGAGCTGGGCCTTGGGGTAGGCCCTGACTGCCCTGACCACTCTTTCCAGGTGGGCCTCATCATCCACGAAAATGGTGATGTCCCGGTCCATGTAGTTGGAACCCATGTGAATAATCTTGATTTCGCCGACGTAAGCCTGCTCGGCTCCGATGACCGCAAGCAGGCCCCCGAATATTCCGGGTTTTTGCAGCAGCCGGCAGCGCAGGGTTCGGACTAACTTATCTTCCCACCACATGGCTTTACTCCTTTTTCCAGGCTAGAAACATAATTATATAACTTTTTCTGGCTGCCGGGTATGGCCGAGCTACAATCCCTGGAAACCTTATAAATATTTTTGTGAGATTAGAGACCAGTTTAGGAAAACCGGCGAGGTTCTATAAAAGGGAGAACAGGTGACAATTTGAGCTGCGGTATCGTCCGGTTGCGGATGTGGTCAGCCAGAGTTTTAGTCAGGGGAGTTTATGGCGGGGCTGGTAGATGATAAGACCGGTAAAGGGGAGAGACGAAAAGATGCCGGTCTTGAATTTCCGGCCTTGTTTTTTACGAAAATTATTTCCGCTTGAGCCGATTTGATACGGGCTGCTCTTTTTCCGTGGTCTCAGGCAGGCGATGGCAGTTTCAGGTCATAGCCCTTTTCCTGGAAAGGAGTCCAGCCTTCAGGATTTTTTTCGGGTGAAATAATAGTAAAAAATCGGGATTACCAGGAAAATAAAAAGAGCCGAAGCGGTCAGGCCGCCCAGGGTGGCCAGGGCCAGACTGGACCAGATTTGCTGCCTACCGGTTTCCAGTTGAATCAAGAGCAGCGGTAGCAGGCCGAAGACAGTAGTGGCCGTGGTCATAAAAACTGGCCTGATTCTTTCTCTGGCGCCCCTGACTATGGCCTCGGCCAGTTCCAGACCCGAATTTTTTCTGGTCTGGTTGATATGGTCCACCAGGATGATGGCATTGTTTACCACAATCCCGGCCAGAAGGATAAGCCCGATGTAGGCCGCAGAATCGAAGGGATAGCCGGCAACCACGAAGGCCAGGAAGACTCCGTTCAGGGCCAGGGGGACGGCCAGCATGACGATAACAGGCTGGATGAAGGATTCATAGAGGGCGGCCAGGATGATGAAGATGATGACCAGGGCGGCTATCAGCCCGAACTTCAGCTGCAATTTTTCTTCGGCGGTCATCAGGAAACCATATTCCATCGCTGCGGTGAAGCCCGGGGGCAGGCTAAGGCTGGAAAAGACCGCTTTCCGGTAGTTTTCGGCTGCCTTATATGGTCCCTTGAATTCCCACATCACCGTCATCTGGAATTGCTGGTTTTCCCGGTAAATGGACCCCGGTATCTGTCTTTCTTCCACCACCAGCAGATCGCCCACCTGCAGCTGCTGCCCTTCTGGCGTTA
>DMVN01000019.1:0-4306 GCA_003476685.1 Acidobacteriota bacterium
GGGGACACCTGCAGGTGTCCCCTCGTTCGGCTATTTGGCAGCATGGAGCGGCGTTTCCCGGCTAATCTTAAGTTATTTAATATCAATGGGTTGCGCCCACGAGTTTTTGGCCTTATTCTTTGGGTGCCGGGGTCAGCCGGCCAAAAAGGGGACACCTGCAGGTGTCCCCTCTTTTCTTCCCCTCTTTTCTCCTTTTCTTTTTCCCTATAAATGAGTAAAATTAATACTCTGTATTAATTTTTTCCCTGTCCTGAGGGACTGGAGGCAGGCTGGGCCGGGTTATTATGGGCTATTATCGGATTACAAAAAGATCGTCCTATATGCCTTTCTAACCCCTTGAGTCCAGAGCCTTAACCCGGGCTTGCCTTTGGCCCGGCGCTTTTATAGAATGGTACTCAGGAAAAGGAAGAGGAAGCAAAATTAAATGGGCAACATGGAATACGGGTGGTTTCTTTCCACTCTCTATAACCTCTGGATATTTTTCCGCTACGTCTTCATCGTCCTGGTCATAGCCTTCGCCATCGGCGGCCTTAACGACTTTTTTGTCGATATTTACTACTGGGTCCGCCAGATTTATCGCCGCCTTTTTAAGAAAAGGCTGATCAAGCCCCTGACCCTGGACCAGCTCCTGTCCATCGACGAAAAACCCATTGCCCTGATGATCCCTGCCTGGCGTGAGGCCGGCATCATCAAAAAAATGCTCCTCAACACCCTGAACACCATAGATTACCGCAACTATTTCATTTTCGTCGGCTGCTATCCCAACGACCCGGAAACCCAGGCCGAGGTGGACCAGGTCAGCGAAGTCTATCCCCAGGTCATTAAAGTCATCAACTCCAAACCCGGGCCAACCACCAAGGCCGATAACCTCAACGAAATTTACCGCGGCCTCTGCCATTTTGAGAAGGAAACCGGCCTGACCTTCGACCTGGTCGTGCTCAGCGATTCAGAAGACATCCACCATCCGCTGTCCTTCAAGCTCTTCAATTACCTTATGCCCCGCTTTGAAATGATCCAGATTCCTGTCATCCCGCTGGAGATGCCCTGGCACAGCTTCGTCGGCGGCGTATACATGGATGAATTCGCCGAAAATCACCTCAAAGAACTGATCGTCCGGGAAAAGATCGCCCGCATCCTGCCCTCGGCTGGAACCAGCACCGCCTTCTGGCGGGAGAGCCTCAAGAAGCTGGATGAAGAGAACAACCAGCAGATTTTTAATCCCAAGAGCCTGACCGAAGATTATGAGGTCGGAATCCGCCTGGGCAAGCTCGGGTTGAAGCAGATCATCCTGGTGCAGTGGGTCGAAAGGGTAGTGACCAGGAAAGATCAGGCCAAACCCAAAAAAGTCAAGGAACTGGTGGCCACCCGGGCTTTCTTCCTGGAAGAATTCCGCAAGGCCATGCGGCAGCGAGCTCGCTGGGTTTATGGCATCGCCTGGCAGGGGCTCCGGAATATCGGCTGGGACCGCAACCTGAAAGTCAGCTACACTCTGCTCCGCGACCGGTTGTCTTTCTTCACCAACTTTCTTTATGTCTTTGGCTACCTGCTTATTGCCTACATCCTGACCTGCTGGGTGGCGCGTTTATTCCGGCCGGATTTCGCCGTCCCGGCTCTCGTCCGGCCTGATGAAATCTGGTGGAAACTGGCTCTGCTGGTGTTCTTTTTCTTCTGCTGGCGAATTCTGATGCGGATTATTTTCGTCAAAAAGATTTACGGCCTGGGCCAGGCCTTGCTGTCACCGATAAGAATCATCGTGGGCAACGTCTTGAATTTTGCTTCCTCCACCCTGGCCATGCTCTGGCTCATCCGGGCCGTGTCCACGCGGAAGGAACAGACCTGGATTAAGACCGAGCATGAGTTCCCGGCCGATAAGCTGGAAGCCTTCCGGCGCAAAATCGGGGACCTGCTTCTGAGCCGGCATCTGGTTACGGCCAAACAGCTGGAACAGGCGGTGAAGATTCAGAAAAAGACCAAAAAGAGGCTCGGGCAGATTCTGCTGGAGCTGGGCTACATCAGCGAGGAAGAGCTGGCCAGTGCCCTGGCCTACCAGCGGCAGTGGGCTTTCGTGGAGATTGACCCCTACGTCGTGGAGCCGGGGCTGCTGCGGATTATTCCTAAGTGGCTGGCCGAGCGCTACCACATCTTCCCGCTGAAATATGAAAGCGGGGTATTGCACCTGGCCATTGACCGGATTGACCTGGGGCTGCTTAAATCCAGCCTGTCGGAGCTGATGAAGGTTGAGGTCAAGTTCAGCCTGACCACAACTTATGACATCAATTACGCTATTGAAAGAGCCTATTCAGAAGATTTCATAAAAGTGGTCAGGGGGCGGCGCCTGGGCGAGCTGTTGCTCCGCGATAATATCATCACCAGGGAGCAACTGACCACGGCTTTGAGGCGGCAGAAAAGGAGTGGCGAGAGCCTGGGTGAAATCCTGGTGGACGAAGGATTCGTCGAAGAGGATTTCCTGAAGCGCTACCTGGAGGAGCAGAAAACCCTGGAACTCAAGGACAGAAAGGAGCGCGAGGAGCTGGCCCAGAGGAAGCTGGAAGAGGCTCTGAAAAAGTCACGAGAAGAGGCGAGTAAAGAAATAGAGAAAGAGGAAAGAATAAAAGAAAAAGAAGGGGGACGGTCGGAGGAAGAGGTTGAAGGGGCGGGCGCGGATAGGGAGAAAGAAGACACAACGGCGGCCGGGAGAAGTGTTGAGGAAGAAGGAGCGCCAGGCCCGGAGCTAGGGGAAGTGAAACAAAAGAGGGAAGGGACGGGGCCCGAGTCAGAGGGCAAGACGGGGGAGAGTGCGGGCGAGAAAGAAGGGGAAGGCAACGGGTAAGGGGCAGAAAGGAGGCCTGTTTAAGGCATCAGTTTTGCGGTTTAGGCGGTTTATGCGGATTGTTTGATCTGGCTCTAGTAGCGATTTAATGAATGGGAGGCAGGTGGTCGTAGGATGGTTAGAGACGGGGGTGGAACAAGAAGTCGGGAGGGATGAAAAGCTGATGGTGGGGAGGTTGGGGTTTGAGCAGCGTCGGCTGTTACTTAAATCGGGGCCTGGGGGAGTTGAAATACCGAGGGCTGAAAGAAGAGAACTGGGAAAAGGAATGAAGGCGATGAGTGAGGTGGGGAAGGGGAAGGGGAAAAGGAAGAAAAAGTGAAAATTAGGTCGGAAATAATGAAAGAGAACAATAAAATTGAAGGCAGGTGTGGATGATGAAAGATAAAAGAGCCACAGCAATTATGAAAACCGGAAGAGGATGGCGCGGGGCTGTTCTGCTGTCTGCGGCGCTAATGCTGGGGTTGATGTCAGCCTGGAGTGCGGCCCGGGGCGAGGTCAAGCCACAGTTCGGCCTGGAGGGATACGGCGGCTCAAACAAGCTATTCATTTTGAGCCCGTGGGTCGGACTCAGAATCGGCTTGAGCAATAAGGCCTCGTTGATATTGCGCTACCATTATCATAATTTCCGGTATGATTATTATGGAAGCGACGGCGGAGGCAGTCCGGTTCTCAAGACGATGAAAGCCGATGTCAGCCGGCTGGCGGGCACAGTCTATTTTGCCGGAGAGAGGCTTTCCGGCTACGTGAATCTGTCCTACCTTACGGGTTCGGATGGCTACCGTGGCTTCCTGGCGGACAGCGGGCTTGAATATAAATTCAACAACCAAATTGCTGGCCTGTGGTCAGTTTATTCAGTCCGGGAAAAATCAGTGCTCTGGCACCCGGAAGAAGAAGTCAGGTGGATAAATACCTATTCCATGAGATTCGGGATGAAGTTCTGGCTGGTAAAAGACCTGGCCTTCAACCCGAATTTATACCTGATGAAAAATTCCGAGGAGGTCGACGGGCTTGCCTATTCGTTCGGGTTGGTTTACAGCCCGAAATGGTGGCTGGCCGTCCACGCCTATTACTTCAGGTACGGCGAGACCGCCTTTTACGTGTTCCACGGCAATTATTTCAGCTGCGGCCTTAATTTCTATTTTTAAATCGGGACACCCTAGAATTTTCCGATTTTTTTCCGGGTACGCTGGGGGGCTGAACAATCTGCAGCAGCCAAATATTTTAAATCGAGATACCCTAAATATTTCTAATCTTTTTGCCATATAGGCCCCCCAAATATTAAGAAGCAGTCAGTTGCCGCGGAAATGAACTTGACCTCTGCCAGTCTGAAGCCTTCGAACGATCGAAATAACGACAATTCATCCTCGATAACCTGGGATCAAAAATCTGCCAATTGACAGGGGAAGAAGACGTACATATGCATCTTCAGGGCAAAAAAGGCAACAAAAATCGGAAAAATGTAGGGTGTCCCGATTT
>DMVN01000019.1:4356-6232 GCA_003476685.1 Acidobacteriota bacterium
CTGTTATTGAAAAGGCAAGGTTACGAGGTAATCGGCGTGACCATGAAGATAACGCCGGAGAAAGGGCAGCGAATAGAAGGGGCCTCGGGGTCGGGTCAGCCTGGTAGGCTGAAGGAAGGAGCCACTACTTCCCGTAATAAGACCAGCCAATACCCCCCGGTGGAAAAGTTGTCTGCGCCCACCTTTGAATCTCCGCCACCATCTTCAATAACCGGTGATGATTCAGCTAATAAAATTTCTCGTGCCGGACGGCGGCTGTCCTGCTTCGGCGATGATTCCGAGGAAGAGGTCAGAGAAGCCGAGGCGGTAGCCAGGCACATCGGCATTCCTTTTCAGGTGGTGGACCTCAGTCGGGAATATGAGGGGCGCATCCTGAGTTATTTCAGGAGTGAATATGCGCGGGGCCGAACGCCCAATCCCTGCGTCAGGTGCAATGCCGAGATTAAGTTCGGCTTGCTACTCGAAGGCTGCCGGAAGCTGGGGCTGGATTATGATTACTTCGCCACCGGTCATTATGCCCGGGTCAGGTTTGAAGCGAGGACCGGGCGGTGGCTCCTGCTTAAGGCCAGGGAAGCGGCCAAAGACCAGTCCTATTTCCTGTCGCTGCTCAGCCAGGAACAGCTCGGCCGGAGCCTTTTTCCGCTGGGGGAGCTGAGTAAAGTCGAGGTGCGGAAAATTGCCCGGGAAAATAATTTGCCGGTCAGCGAAAAAGAGGAAAGCCAGGATTTTTATGCCGGCGATTACCGGAAGCTGCTGCCGAAAGGAAAGCCCGGGCCGATCAAGGACCTGAGCGGAAAGGTTCTGGGTCAGCATGACGGCATTGAAAATTACACGGTCGGGCAGCGGCGCGGCCTGGGGATAGCCAGCGGGAGCCGGCTGTACGTGGTGCGGATTGAAGCTGAAACCAATACTGTCTATATCGGTAAAGAAAAAGACCTGATGACACAAAAATTCAAGGTTGATAACCTCAACTGGATTGCCAGGTTGCCTGAGTTCGGTAAAGGAATTGAGGCTAGAGTTAAGGTTCGCCATAAGTCGCCGGAGTTAGAATGCCGGCTTTTGCCCCGAAAAAGCGGGCCGCAATCGGAGATTTTCTCAGGAAAAGTAGACAGGGGCGGGGCCGGGGCCGGCAGAGCCACACCGGAAAAAGCTATTTCGGCAGATGTTTCGGTGCTGCCCGATTGGGGTGAGGTCACCTTGCTTACGCCCTACAAAGCGGTGACGCCGGGCCAGGTGGCGGTGTTCTATGAGGGAGAGGTGGTCCTGGCTGGCGGGTTTATTGATTTATAAAAAGGGGACACCTGCAGGTGTCCCCTCTTTCTGGCCACAGGCCATAATTTTTCCCAAGAAAAATCGGCTTACTTCCGGGGACATCTGCAGGTGTCCCCGGTTTTGCTAGTGGCGGTAATAGATTTTGCCTACGATTTTCCAGCCATCAGGAAATTTGTAGAGCGAAAGATAATCAGTAAAAATTCTCTGGCCTTCGCGGTGCAGTTCCAGCTTGACCATGGCGGCATCGCCAGTGATATCAACCTGGAGAAATTTGCAGGTGGTCAGCGGCGGTTTCTGGCCGGAAGCCTTCCTCTTCTCGGTGGAGGCGATCCAGTCAGCTATCGGCAACCGGGTCAACTGGCCGTCTCGCAGGCCGAGCAGCACGAAGTCGGGGTGAAAACCGACTCGGGTTTTTTCCAGGTCGCCCAGGTTTTGTAGCCCGTCGACATAAGCAGTCTGAATCAGGTTTTTGATGGCTAACTCGTCACTTTTTTCCTGGGCCCTTATAGTTGAAGAGAAAATCAACGTCGCGGCCAGCAGGATCACCGGTAAAATTCTTTTGGTCATGAACACTCCTTTCATGGTCAACTTATCATGAAATTTC
>DMVN01000019.1:6264-6966 GCA_003476685.1 Acidobacteriota bacterium
CACCTGCAGGTGTCCCCTCTTTTATAGGTTGAAATTGTAAGAGAACTTGAGCAGGAAGACGTTGTCGGGGCGGCCGCTGAACAGGGAGCTCAGGTCGTTGTCGAAATCCAGCAGGCCACTGTAGCCATAATCAGTTCGGCCCTGGGACCAGACCAGGAATAGCGTGCAGCCCGGCTTGTATTCCCAGCGCAGGACCAGGTTGGACCGGAACTGCCTGAAATTGAAATCTGGGTTGCCGAAGGAATAATCAACCAGCCCGTCACCGTTTTCATCCACCCGATAAACAGCCGCCGCCCCATCATAGGAAATCTCACCCTCGCTGAACAGATGGTAACGGTCAGCCCAGTTCCTGGCCCGCGGCTGGGTAATCATTTTGAAGCGGCTGTACTTCCCGGCCGAGATAAAAGGCATACCATAAAACTGCAGGCTCAGGTCCGGGGTCAGGCTGAGGTTCAAACGGACAACCAGCGACAGCGTCTTCTGGTCGATCTTGCCCACCAGGTAGCGCCTGTCGTCCTCATAACCCACGGTCCTGACATACTGCAGCTCGCTTCTGAAAATTGAGTAGGACGGCCGCAAAGACAGGTTAAAAGCCGGCACCGGCACGTAGGTTATCTGCGGGCCCAGGCTCACTATCCGGCTGTCATCGTTGTCTGACTGCCGCCACTGTCCCTGAAGCGCCAGCCGCAACTTCTTCCGGCT
>DMVN01000019.1:6973-13252 GCA_003476685.1 Acidobacteriota bacterium
CCGCCGCGCAGGGCGCTCTGCGATAATCCCGTAAACTGCCGGTTAAGACCAAAGCTCAGGCTCCAGTAATTCTTGAACTGGGCCCAGACGTTGACGTTACCTCCGGCAAAAATTCTTTCACCGCCGAAGTTCCAGCCGGTCCACTGGTTGATATTCAGGTTCAGGTTGCGGAAAATGCTGAAGGGCTTGTAGAACCGATACCCAGCCCAGAAATACTGCATGGCCACGTCCGCTGACCGCAGGAAACCCATGTCGTTGAGCTCCAGGCCGGGCGACCTCCAGGTGATTCCGGTCGAGAACACCAGGCGCGAGCCGCCGGTTCTCCCGAAATCAAGTGAGCCGCCGTGACCGTAGAGTGAGCGCCGGGTCGGGTCATAGGTCAGGTAATCGGCATCCGGTCTATTAAAATAATGCACCGAAGATAACTGCGTTCTCTGCAGCGCTTCCTCGGTGCCGAAGACACCGCTACCTACCAGCTTCAATGAAAAATAATACTGACGTTCTTTCCAGCTGTGGTAAAAGTCCAGGCCGCCGCTGTAAGCCGAGCGGTGCAGCAACCCTTCACTCCTGGAATCAAGATTGCGGTTGGTGGCCGTGAACATGGCCCCGATGACCGTGGCTCCCTGGCGGTAATCTTTGGACAGTCTGAAGGCGGCGTAGTTGGTCAGGGGTTCTACCGTTTCCTGGCCGTAAAGTCCGCTGTCCGGGTCGAAGGTGGAGGCCGATTCTCTGGAAGTCAGAGCTTCCATGGCCCCGATCGACCAGCCGTTTCTGGTCTTGCCCGAGAGCTTGAAAGCGCCAAGGATGGTGGTTGAGGTCGGCAGGCTGCAAAAGCCGGCCGTATCCGGGTAAAGCTGCGGGGCCCGGCCGATTCGTCGGCTGTAGAAAAGGTTATCGTAGGAGAAATCGCCGTCGCCACCTGTGATTCTGTAATTGGTGATGTTCTGACCTTCAACGAAAAAAGGTCTCTTTTCTTCAAAATAAGTTTCGTAGGCCGTCAGGTTGATTTCCGAAGGGTCGGCTTCGACCTGGCCGAAGTCGGGGTTGAGAGTGAAGTTGAGAGTCAGGTCGTGGGTCAGCCCGATTTTGCCGTCCAGGCCGCCGCGGATGTTCTTTTCTTTTCCGGTGAGGAAGGGGTTGCCGGGCTCGGCCGGGTAGGAACGAAGGCGACCAACAGTATAGGGCATTATTTCAATCTGACGGGGTGGCTTGAGGCCGGTCATCCCGCGAAGTTCACCGAACTGACTGGTCCAGCCCGGGGCATTTTTGGGAATGGGCTGCCAGAGTGAAATTTCTGCTTTGCGGAATAATTCTCGCCAGACTTCCAGCCCCCAGACCTGCTCGCCTGAGGTGCTGAAGCGGAGCTGGGAGAAAGGAATTTTCATTTCCGCGGTCCAGCCCTTGTCATCAACCGCGGTTTTAACTTCCCAGATGGGATCCCAGGAAAGGTCCACCGAGTTTTCGTCGAAGCTGTCGTTGGGCAGAATCTGATCCGCTTTCACCCCGGCCGCGTTGACCGCAAAGCAGTAGCTGGTCCTGAGGTCGTGCAGGCTGTCTATGAAAACCATCACGTAATCTCCCGAGGTGAGGTCACGACGCCCCAGGCGTCGTTCGATGGTCTGCGGTTGCGAGTCATAACAGCGAATGGCCAGGTAGAGGTGGCTGTCATCGTAGAGGATTTTGAAGGCAGTTTGTTCAGCTGGGACCTGACCTTCGTAGGGATGGAACTGAACAAAATCGGTGTACCAATCTCCGTGCTCCCAGGCCGGGTCGTCCAGTCGGCCGTCGATGGTCGGGGCATGAGGATTGACCTTTTGAGCTTGAGCCACCTTCCTGGGTTGCTGCTTATTGTTATTGTTGTTTGTCTGCGGGCTTCCCGCTTGAGCTGGCTGGGCTGCGGCCGTAGAGGGGAAAGCGGTTAGGATTATAAGTAAAGAAAATAAAATGGCCGCAATCCGACTAATCGACAGCTTGTGCAGGGGCCGGGGGCTGTGGCCCTGCCGGACCCGTGGATTTTGGGTCGGAGAGGGAAGACGGAGTGGGGTGGGTGAGATGACAGCTTCTTCCTGGTGAAATATATTGCCTGGTGGTGAGCTTAATTCAGTAGGAAATTGAGGTGAAGCTGCTTGTGGTAAGTGGGTCTGCGGGATACAAGCCTGCGATTTGAATGATTCAAGTTCAAGCGGCCAGATTTTTTGCAAATCTCCGGACACAATCTTCATCTATGCCTACTCCTTGAGGAATTTTCTGGTTCTTTCAGGTAGGAGAACCAGGAGCGAATCTGTGGTCGGTTGGCTGAAGCCTATCACAAATTCGTAAATATATACCATCGAGCTTGTCAAAAGGTTGCCAGGAAAAAAGAGAAATGTAAGGTGTGCCGATTTTTTACGAAAAAAATGGAAAAATCTAGGGTGTCCCGATTTTTTAAGTTATTATAATTGGTGATTTACGGTCGGGAGGTGGATATGACGGCATCAATTAACCCTGGTTTTAGAAAGGTTTTATCTATACTGGCTGTTCTGGCGTTAATCTCCGCTTCCCTGGTGACTGCGGCTGAGGTCAGCGGCCCTTCTGGCCAGAAGCTAAAGCCCATCAAGGAACCGAAGGTTGGTCTTCCGGCCTCGGCCCTAAATCCCTGGGTGGTCGGGGTCTGGATGCATCCGGGTATGTTCGGTCGAGAAAAAGAGGCGGCCCTGAACAAGATCCGCCAGACTCTTGACGAATACCTTAAGGCCGGTATTAACTCGCTGTTCATGCTGGTCAAAAACACCACCGGCCATGTTTATTATGACAGCGAAATTGGAGTTAAGGACCCGGCTTATGGCTGGGACTTCTTCGGTCTTTTCCTGGAAGAAGCCAGAAAAAGAAAAATGACGGTCCACCCCTGGTTCTGCGTTTTTCCGGAGTCATCGTTGCTGGGGCAGGTCCGGGAACATCCGGAGTGGCTGATAGTCGGCCCGGGGCGAGAGATGGTCAGGACGGTCAATCCGGCCCTGCCCGAAGTCCGGGCCTATGAAATCAGCCTGATGCTGGAGCTGGTTAAAAAATACGAAGTGGACTGGGTGCACCTGGACTACATCCGTTTTCCCTGTGAGCCGACCGAACCTTATTTCAGCCGTGATGCCCGGACACTCCAGTTATTCAAGGAAGAATCCGGCATTGACTTCAACGCCCTGAAGGCCCGCGATTCAGGCAATCCCTACTGGAATGTCTGGCTGGAGTGGAACCGGGAGCAGGTAACCCGATTCGTGCGAGAGCTCCGCCAGGAGCTCGGCAAAACCGGTCACCAGGCAAAAATAAGCGCTGCGGTTTTCCCGGATGCCGACAACGCCCGCGTGCTCATCGGACAGGACTGGTTGGAATGGGGTAGGCAGGGTCTGGTGGACATGCTCTGTCCCATGCTCTACACCAACGACCTGCCGTTGTTTGAAAAGCTGACAAAAAGAGCCCTGGTGGCGAGGGAGTCCATTGGGAGGCAGAGTGGAGCGGCGATTATGATTGCCGGCAAAACTGAGGCTCAGGCCGGAACTTCTATCAAGGAGAGAACTGCTGACCGAGGAAAAACTGCGGCTGCGGTTGGGGGTGGGGTCAGAGCCAGCACAGTTTTAATCTGTCCGGGAATCGGCCTCATCACCTCTCACAACCAGGCCACGCCGGAGATCATGCTGGAAGAAATCAGGCTGGCCAGGGAAGCCGGCGCCGACGGCGTGGTTTTCTTCTCCGGTGGCAGCCTGAAAGAGTCCTTCCTTAATGCTCTGGCCGCGCCTGTTCCTCAACGATTTTCCCGTCTTTGAGAGTCATGATTCTCCGGGCTGACAGAGCCAGCTCGGGATTATGGGTAACGAGGACTATGGTGAGCCCCTCCTTTTCGTTAAGCTGCCTGAGCACCTGTCCGATTTCCCGGCTCCTTTCCGAATCCAGGTTTCCTGTAGGTTCGTCAGCCAGAAGCACTGAAGGGTGATTGACCAGGGCCCGGGCGATAGCTACCCGCTGCATCTCTCCTCCCGAGAGCTCCCGCGGGAGGTGCCCGGCTCTTTTATCCAGACCAAGATTCTTGAGAATGGCCATGACGTCTTTTTCCGCTCCCCGCTTTTTGAAAAAAGTGAAAGGGACCAGAACGTTTTCCAGAACGGTCAGCGTTGGAATCAAGTAAAAATTCTGGAATATGTAGCCGAAAAGCTGACGGCGGATTCTGGTTAACTGGCTTTCGGACAGACCGCGGCCGTTGTCGTGAACTGTTATCCCGCCCACCGCCAATTTTCCGCTGGTGGGGTTGTCCAGGCAGCCAAGAATATTTAGCAGAGTAGTCTTGCCAGAACCCGAGGGCCCGATGATGGATAAAAATTCGCCTTCCTTCAGCGTTAATGATAATCCGTCTATGGCTGCTACCCGCTCGGCGCCTCTTTTATATATTTTTTTTATGCCGAAGGCTTCGATAATGGTGGCCGTAGTAGTCATTTTCAGTCCTCCTTCAAAACAAACTCCGTTCTTGACAATCGGTGAGGCAGGGTTTGAATCCGTGGTCTCTCCTGGTCATTCTTCCTCGCTCCTGATGGCTTCCAGCGGTCTCATCCTGGCTGCCCTGAATGCCGGATAAATTCCGCTCAACAACCCCAGCAGAACGACTGCTGTAATTGAAATCAGAATCAGCCTGGCATCAATTGAAATAAGCCCACCGCTGGGGGAGAAAGGCAACAACTGCCGGATTAGATACTCCGTCAAGCTGGAGGTAAGAACTGCTAGCCCGGCTCCTAGCAGGCCTCCCAGCAGGCAGAGAAGAGAGGTCTCAAGCCAGATCAGCTTGAATACATCGCTGGCCAGCGCGCCCAGGGCCTTGAGAATTCCGATCTCTTTCTGCCTCTCCATAACTGACATCAGCACGGTGTTAATGACTCCCATGATGGATATCAGGATGGCAATGAGAGCGATTGACAGAACCAGAATCCTGGCTGTTGAGACCAGGGTCATGATGGTGGTTTTGACCTGGGTCAGACTGACTACCTGGACGTCCGGCAGTTTGAACATCTTTTCCTCAAACAATGGTAGATTTGTTTCTTTGTTAACCTTGATTCCGACACTGGTCAGCTGTCCTTCCTGGCCGAATATTTTCTGCAGTGTTTGGAGTGGTAGAAAAATCGTGCCATCGTCCTGAGTCCCGGAGCGGTTGAGAATTCCAACCACCTTTAGTTCAACCTCCTTTTCCGGGATAAGATAAACATCACCTACTTCTCTTTGTTCCAGCTCAGCCGCTTCGTAACCCATAACCACTTCCCTGGCCTCCGGGTTGGTGAACCAAGAACCTTGCTTGAAGCTGAGACCCGGTTTGAGTCGGGGGAAAGTGGCCGGGTCTATTCCCAGGAAGGCGGTCAACCCTCCGCTCTGTCCTTTATTCGGGTCGAATACCACCTGCATCAGCATCGGGGTGACGCTTTCCACTTCAGGTTCTCTGGTAATGAGTTTTACTATATCTTCGTTCATGTACTTGAGGCCGGTCCCGCCCTTTAGCATCAGGGTGGCTGCTTCGTAAGGGCAGCCTTTAGCCACCACCAGCATTTGAAAACCGAGATTGTCTATGTCGCGGTCCAAAGAGTTCTTGTAACCGCTGTTAAAACCGAACAGGCTAATCAGAACCCAGGTGGCCAGGGCGATGCCGACTACAGTCAGGAAGCTGCGGGTTTTTTTGCGGGCCAGGTTTTTCCAGGCTATCTGAAAAAGGCTTAATCGTTGTCGGTTTTTCATGTCTTTACTCCCAGTCGTTTATTCCCAGGCCGGGCCGGAGTCAGAAGCAGCTGCTTCTGTTCCAACCTGAGGGCTCGGGTGGCGGGCGAAAACCAGAAACTTCATTAGAATCAAATTTTTCTTGACGGCTCTGAGAATGGCTTTGAAATCGTCGGCAGCCTCAGGCACGGGATTTTTAATCCGGCTGATAGCTCCCTGGGGGTTTTCACTTCCGGTCTGAACCTGGTAATTTTCAAAATCTTTAAGTTCGAGCCCCTGGAACTGGGCGGCAAACTCGGGAGAGCGAAACTGTCTGCCCCCCTTGCCGGTAAATTTCTGAAGGTAGAAGGCTATGATTTTTCCCCCTGGTGTCAGGGCCAGAAAAACCTGAACCCCGCCGTAGCGGCCTTTCTGGTTGACGCCGTGCACATATCCGATTATCTGTTCGTCTCTGTAAATTTCATACACGGTGTAAGGAACATCCAGGGTTTCATAAAGCCCGGTAAACCTGTCTCCGAGCTCTTGCTCAATCTTTTCGAGCAGCGGCTGCCCGCCGGAGTC
>DMVN01000106.1 GCA_003476685.1 Acidobacteriota bacterium
CCCCGACCCTGCAGGATGTTAACTGAGGTAACTTCTCCGTACTGAGAAAATAATTCCTTCAGTTTGTCCTCGGTGGTCCTGTAGTTTAAGTTACCCACATAAAGCTTTAAAGACATAAAAAAAACCTCCTCAACCTCTCCACGCCGGCTGCCCCCTTTCAGGCAGGAACAACTCGACTGAAAAGGCAGACTTAATGATGCCATATCAAAAAAGCAAAATCAACAAGAATTTTTAAGGTCGTCAGGTCGGCGGGTGCAGCCGTTTCTTGAACCACACCCGCAGCTGTTCCATCCTCTCCCGTTGCCAGGCCGGTGCCCGGCGGCGGCAGCTGGACACCTCTTCCGAACCGGCAGGTGCTCCCCAGCGGATTTCGGGGCAATCATTAGGGTTGTAGCCCATTTCAAACGCCTCTTTTCTTCTAAGAATTTCTTCCAGGGTGAGAGTTTGCCGCCGGCCGTCTGACCGGGGGTAAGCAATCTTAAGGCTGCGGGCCAGCTCCGTCGACAGCTTTTTCAACCTGGCCCTGATTTCTTCTGGTTTTTCTGAAGATTTTATCAGGTACAACTCGGGATGAGCAGCGACTTTATCGGGAAATTCGTCGATGGTATCCATGGCAATGAGCAGCCTCAGGTCGCGGTTGGGAGTGGAAAAATCCTCCCAGAGACCGGATGCCAGAAAAACCGCCGCTCCTGAGGGCATGGGGATGACCTGGCCCGGATGAGCCCTGAGGTATCTTTCGCCATTTTCTACCGATTCCACCCGCACCAGCAGCTGTTCATAGAGAGCCTGGAACAATTCTTTCAGAGCGGTTTCGGGGTCCAGCGGCCGGGGGTTTATCAGTCGTTCCATCCTGTTGTAGAAAAACTCCGGACTTAGGCCCCGTTGTTCGAGAGAATAATTACCATACCCGGGACTCTCCTGAATTTCCCGATTGCTTAAGAGCTTCAAGCCGCCGGGAGTCCTGACAATGGGTCGGAAGGCCTTGAACCCGGGCTGGCCCACCACCTCTTCTGTGGTAAACAGGAAGTTTCCCTTCCAGAATCTTTTCAGACCCACTGTGCCGTCGGGCTGAGCATCCACGGCCAGGAGGATTCCGGGCCGGTTTTCAGTCTGAGGGACCCAGCGCACTATCACCAGGGTGTGGCCATAAGGGTCGGCAAAAACGGCTCCCGGCCGTAGCCAGTTCCGGGAAAGCGGTAGCGGGAAATAATCTGAATTGTCTTCCGCCAGGGCTGTCCGGCCGGTCCCGGAATGGACCGTGTCCATGACCAGACCCATCAGACGCGAAAATTTTCTGGCTTCGTCCCCCGGTCCAGCCTGTAGCTCATTATGAAACCACCGGCCGACCGCCGGAGGCCGGGAGAGTGACCCCCGCGAACACTGATGAAAGCCGAACGGCAGCCGGTTTTTCCAGGAAAAATAGGCCCGGAGGAAAAAGGGATTGTCAGCGCAATCCGGTTTCAGGCTGAGGCGGCTGTCTTCATCATGGCCAAGGTGATTGTGTAGGAAATTTCTGTCCGGCTGTTTCAGGATGGAATCGAGGTCAGGCCAGGACTCTTTTTCTGTGGCCTCCAGAAACAGAGCTTCCAGCCAGGCGGAATAGAGATTTTCCCATTCCCGGTCCCAGCTGTTTTCAGTTTTCCAGAAAGAGGCGGCTGACTCTCGAACCGGGTGGCTTTCGCCCACCTTGAATTGCCTGGAGTGAACCAGCTGCCGGTCAAGGCGGACTTCCAGTGTAGACAACCCCTGGTCGGAAGTCCGACCCTCCCACCAGGACCAGAACGGCGGCCCGCCGCCTTTTTTCTTTAATTCCAGTTCGGTTGTTGCCCCGCCTTCCGGGCGAAAGACAACTCTCATCTTCCCGACCGGAATCTCCTCTTCCGAGACAACTACCACCCGGAAGGCGGTCATCGGCCTGAGGTCAAGCGGCGAAACAAAAACTGCAACCCCGAGACTACCGGTCTGAGAACCGACCGGGACGGCCAGCAGGATTAAGAGCAGCAAGCCCGACAGCCAGGCTGAAACTTTCAATCTATTTCTCACCTGAGGAAAATTGTGGTTATTTTCATTTAAGCGGGAGGTTTTGTCAAATCCGGGAAAGAGGGCTACCGGGATGCGGCCCGGGGTTGGAGTGGGAAACCGGTCCAGGCCCTTTCTCTGGTCTTGTCTTATTTGATTTCTCATTTGAACATTCTTTAACCGGCACCCGAGAAGAGCGCCTATGAAAGCGGGGCTTTAAAAACCCGAACCAGTTTTTATCTGCCCTGGGTTGCAGTCGGCGCCTGGAAGCCTTTTATTTACACAGGCTCCTGAAGTAAAATAAGCGGGCAGGAGGTCATATGAAAAAGAGACTCCTCTGGATTTTACTGATCATGTTTTTCTTTCTTTTAATCGTGGCTCTGGGCCTCTCCTATTTTTTCTACAAGCTCGGGCCGAAAGAAGCGGCTGTAGCCAGCAATTCCTACCTGGAAATAAAGCTGGAGGGACGCCTCGATGACTACACGCCGTCCCTGCCTTTTTTTGAATTCTTCCCGGCCAGGACCGTCTCTCTTTACGACACCTGGATGAACCTGAGGAAAGCCGCCCGGGATTCCAGGATAAAAGCCGTGGTCATAAAATTCGGCCTGCTTGATTCCGACTGGGCCAAGATGGAAGAACTGCGCCAGGCGGTTCTGGAGTTCAGGCAGTCGGGCAAACCGGTCCTGGCCTATTTTGAAGAATTGCCCGAGGCCGACAAAGAATATTACCTGGCCAGTGCCTGCGACCGGATTATCCTTCACCCGCTGGGCTGGCTGGGGGTCAACGGTCTGGCAGCTTACGTTCCCTTTTTCAAAGGGACACTGGACCGGCTTGGGATAAAAGCGGAATTCGAACACATTGAAGAATACAAGACCGCCTACAACCAGTTCACGGAGACCGGTTTCACCCCGGCTCACCGCGAGATGCTGCAGTCGATATATGAAGATATATTCAACCATTATTTAAGAGAAATCGCCGCGGCCCGCCAGAAAACTCCAGAAGAGATGAAACAACTCATCGACCGGGGCTACTTCCAGGGTCAGGAAGCAGTGGCCAGCGGCCTGGTCGATGAGCTGGCCTATGAGGACCAGCTTTTCCAGAGAAGCCAACTGGAAAAATACCGGGAGCTCACTCGCATCAGCAACGACAAATATGCCAGCGTCAGGCCCGAGAGTTTTGGCCTCAACCTGGGAAAAAGGGTGGCCCTGATTTTTGCCAGCGGTACCATTCTGACCGGGACCGAGGAACAGATAGCTCTGGGTAGCGAAACCTTCAGCCGGTGGTTGAGAGCAGCCGTCAAAGACCGGTCGATTGAAGCTATCATCGTCCGGATTGACAGCCCCGGTGGGTCAGCCGTGGGCTCTGACGTTATCTGGCGCGAACTGGTTAAAGCCCGGAGCGAAAAACCGGTGGTGATTTCCATGTCCGGACTGGCCGGTTCGGGTGGCTACTGGATGGCCCTCGGCGGTCATAAAATCATCGCCCAGCCCCAGACTCTGACCGGCTCCATCGGGGTCATCGCCGGCAAGTTCAGCCTGGAAGGTCTGATGGAAAAACTGGGCATCACGACCGACCGCCTGGTTATCGGAAAAAGGGCCGACGCTTTTTCTTTCTACCGCGACTTCAGCCCGGAAGAGAAGAAGATACTCAGAGAAGAAATCGGCTACATTTATGAACAGTTTGTGGAAAGGGTTGCCTCAGCCCGAAACCTGCCCCGGGAAGAGGTGGAACGTGTTGGCCGGGGCCGGGTCTGGACTGGTCGCCAGGCCAGGGAGTTGAAGCTGGTTGACGAGCTGGGTGGACTGCCCCGGGCTGTGGAGCTGGCCCGGGAGCTGGCCGGGCTACCGTCCGAAACCGAAGTCAGGCTGGTGGTCTGGCCGGCCAGGCGCAGCCTCTGGGATCTCATCCTGGGAAGAAAGACCGAGCTCAGCCAGGCCCGGCAGACTTTGGAACGGCTGGCGGGTTACCGGAAGATGATCGACATTTTTTCCCGGGCCCGGGTCTGGTCGCTGATGCCATTCTGGCTATATTGAATTAAATAGCCGGAAGCTGAAGATTGGTCTATTTCTTCTCCCTGACGATGACCTTTTCCTCCGGTTTCATCAACCACAGCTTTTCCCGGGCCTCTTTTTCCAGGGCGGTAGGATTACTCTCCAGTTCTCTAATCTCGGCTTCCAGTTTTTCCTTCTGGGCAGTCAACTGCTGCACCTGGGCCTGAAGCTCCTGGTACCTTTTTTTCGCTTTCTGGATGTCCAGAAAGCCTTTCTTGCCGAAAAAAGTGGTGACCAGGGTGGCCAGCAAAAAGACAGCCACCAGCAGGTAAAGAAACTTCTTGCGGGTGGAAAGCTGTCTGTCGTTTCCGGCTTTTTCCATCACAGCAGCTCCAGCCCGGCCCGGAGTAGAGCCCGGGCTTCTTTCTCATTCTCGGCCTCGGCGTAACAGCGGATCAGGGGCTCGGTACCGGAAAACCTGAGAATCAGCCAGCGGTCGCCATCAAAGTCCAGTTTCAGACCATCCATGGTTTCCACCGACTGCACCGGTCTTTTACCCAGCCGGTCGGGAGGATTCTTTATCAGCTCCTGCAGCTTCCGGGCTTTTTCCGGGGTCAGTTTAATATTCTCCTGAGCCCCGACCATCAGCCCGTATTTATTGAAAAGCTGCTGCAGCAGCTGCGACAGGTTCAAACCGCAGACGGCCACCATTTCCGCCACCAGCAGTCCGGCAAAGATCCCGTCCTTCTCCGGCAGGTGGTCCTTAACCGCCAGACAGGCGCTCTCCTCTCCGCCAAAGATGATCTTGTTCTGGAGAAAGAGGTCGGCCATGTACTTGAACCCAACCGGGGTGCGGTAAAGGGGGACGTCATAATGACGGGCAATACGGTCGATAAGGTGGGTGGTGGTGACCGACCTGGCCACCCCTCCCCGCCAGCCCTTAACCGCCAGCAGGTACTCCAGTATCAGAGCCAGGACGTAATTAGGTATAACTACCCTGCCCTTTTCATTCACCAGCCCGAACCGGTCGCCATCGGCATCGGTGGCCAGTCCCAGGGCACAATTTTTTTCCGTGACCAGTTTCCTGAGTTCGGCCAGGTTGCTCTCGGTACAGGAAGGAGAAATCCCGCCGAAATAAGGATCGATATAGCCATGAATCACTTCGATCGGGATGCTGTTCTCTTCCAGGATTTCATCCAGGTATTCCCGGCTGGTGCCGAAAAGCAAGTCGATACCTATTTTGATTTCAGCTTTCCTGATAGCTTCAAAATCAATCTTCTTCTGCAGGAACCCCAAGTAGTCTTTTTGCAGGTCAATCCGGTGGATAAAGGCCCGGTCGGGGTAGTAGTGAGGAGCCACCATCTCCGGGCTCACTTTTTCCACTTCCCTTTCTATCTGGGTAGTTACTTCCGGTAGGGCCGGGGCGCCGCTGGCCACGTTGAATTTCAGACCGTTAAATTCCGGCGGGTTGAAAGAAGCGGTGAAATTTATCCCGCCCGAATGCCGGCCGACGATTATCTGGTAGGCCAGAGCCTGGGAAGGGCAATCCCGGTCGGCCAGGTAAACCTGGATTCTGTTCCGGGAAAGAAGAGCAGCCGCTTCTTCGGCAAACCTTTCCGACAGGAAGCGGGTATCGTAGCCAACGACCAGGGACAGTTCCTGGCCGGGATACTGCTGCCGGAGGTAATTGGCAATGGCCTGGACCACCCGGCGGACGTTGGAGAAGGTAAATTCTTCCCCCATCACCGCTCTCCAGCCAGAAGTGCCGAACCTTACCATCAGCCTCTATTTCCACCTTATGTATAAAAAGAAATTATCACAAGAAACAACTTATTTCAATTTTCAATCAAACGGCTGGCCCCTCTGACTGATTGACTAGTCTAGTTGAATGTCTTAATCTTGGATTGACCCGATGCCGGAAAAATCAAGACTGCTGACAGGAATTTCTCTGGTCTCGGCCACTATCCTGGCCCTGGAGCTCATCCTGACCAGGTATTTTTCCATAACCCAGGGTTACCACTACGCCTTCCTGGTGGTCAGCATCGCTTTCCTGGGTTTCGGAGCCGGGGCTATCTTCCTGTTTTCTGCCACAGTCAAAAAATTCCTGGAGCGGGACTACTCGCTGTCCGGGCTGGCCCTGGCGCTCGGTCTTTTAATTCTCTTAAGTTTCTTTCTGGTCAACAGGCTGCCTTTCAACCCGGTGGAACTTCTCTGGAACCAGAAAAAACTGGCCATCATGCCTCTTCATTTTCTGATTCTCAGCCTGCCCTTTCTGCTTGGGGGGTTGATCATATCCCTGGCTCTGACCAGGCTGACGGGAATGGTCCATCAGGTGTATTTTGCCGACCTGCTCGGAGCCGCGGCCGGAATAATTTTCTCCAGCCTGAGTTTCCGCCTGGCCGGCGACCGGGGGGCGGTGCGGCTGCTGGCGGGCCTGTCCCTGGGCGCCGGCTGGTTATTCATCCGCAGGTCCAAATGGGGACGAACCGCAAAATTAATATTAATCCTGCCAAGCGGTTTGATACTGGCTCTGGCTTTTCTTCCCGGAGAGAGCCTTTCTTTTCGGGTCTCTGAATACAAGCCCTTGCCATTTTACCTGAAACAAAAGGACGCAGCTCTTACCAGGACCCTGTGGGACGAAAAATTGCGCCTAGACCTGTTTGAATCACCGGCCGTCCGTTATGCTCCAGGCCTGAGTCTGCGCTTCTCCGGAGCCCTTCCTCCCCAGAGCGGGTTGTCGCTCGAGGCAGAAAGAATCTATGCCCTGACCAGATATTCTGGCCGGCCCGGGGCCCCGGACTTCCTGGATTACCTGCCGCTGAGCCCGGCTTTTGAATTCGCCCGGGGGGGAAATATCCTTCTCCTGAAACCCGGCGGCGACCTGGAATTATGGCTGAGCCTGCGGGTTTCTCCCTCAGCCGTGACGGTTTTTGAAGAAAGCAGCCTGCTCCGCAAGATACATGAAGAGCGCCTTCAAGACGCTACTGATCTCAGCACCGCTGTCCCCGCGGTTAATTTCAAAACCATCGAGGCCAGGTCCGGCTTAAGCCGGGAGAAGAAGCAAGGAAATAGGTTTGACCTGGTGGTTTACCCGCTGCCTGACCTGCCGGGGAGCTTCAGCACGGGTTTCTACGGGCCGGGCGAAGATTACCTGCACACGGTCGAAGCCGCTAACACCGTCCTGGATTTACTCAGCTCCAACGGCCTGGCCGTAGCCCTGTTTTATTTTCTCCCCCCGCCCCGCCAGGAACTCCGCTTCCTGGCCCTCTGGATAGAAACGCTGGAAAAGCGCGGTTTGAACCCGGCCCGGCATCTGCTGATTCTGAGAACCATAGAAACAATCACTTTCTTCATAAAAAAACAGGAGTTTTCTCGGGAGGAAAGCAGTCGCTGGCAGGACCTGGCCGCCGGGCGTTTTTATGACTTGCTTGTTCCAGGCCGGGAAGCCGGGACCGACCGGCCCTCCGTCATCCAGGCTGATGGTTCCAGCTGGGAGGAACTGGCAAGAAACCTTTTCCAGCCAGAAAGACGGCAGGCTCTTTACGATAATTATCTTTTTGACCTCAGGCCGCCCAGCGACGACCGGCCTTTTTTTCGTGATTTCCTGAAATGGGGCCGCCAGGCCGAAATCAACAGGCTGTTCGGCCAGAAAATTTACCCGCTCTTTTTGAGTAAATATTTGTTAGTTTTTCTCCTATTACAGTCGCTGGTCATAGGCCTGTTTTTTATCATCCTGCCCCTGCTGCGAGCCGGGCGACGACAGCTACCTGCCGTCTCCCGAAAATTTCTAATCTTTGGCTATTTCTCCAGCCTGGGAGCCGGTTACATGCTGGTGGAAATTACCCTGTTTCATAAGTTCATCCTGTTGCTGGGCCATCCCACCTATTCCTTAAGCGCGGTCCTCTTATTTCTCCTGGGGGCTTCGGGCGCGGGCAGCCTCAGTCTGGTCGTCCTGCGAAAAAAAATCGGCCCCTCCGGATTAGTTTTCTGGCCGCTGCTCTGCTGCCTGATAATCGGACTGGAAATAGGCGCAGTTTCCCTGGCCAGCGGGCTCTTCCTGAGCGCCGGACTTTCAGGCCGGCTCGGGCTGAGCTTCGGGCTGATTTTCCCGCTCGGTTTCTGCCTGGGAATTCCCTTTCCCGCCGGGCTCAATTACTTCCAGTCAAAGGACAGAATGATTACGCCTTTTGCTTTTGCGGCCAACGCCTTCTTCAGCTTGCTGGCCTCGGTCTGGGGCCTGGTCCAGGCCAGGCTCTGGGGTTATCGCTCGGTGTTCCTGCTGGCAGCAGTTTTTTATCTCTTATCTTTTTTCTTTTTCTATCTCGCCCACCATCGGAACAAAACGCACGTCGAGTAATTGCTTGATAACCGGCTGGCCCCCGGTTTTCCTGACCAGGGTTAAAGTCTGGAAGAAGACGGTGCTGCCGACAGGGATGACCAGGCGCCCCCCTTCTTTTAATTGCTGGAAAAGAGGGGGCGGGATGTGGTTGGCGGCACAGGTCACCAGGATGGCATCAAAAGGAGCCTCTTCCGGCCAGCCGAAATAACCATCAGCCCAGCGGACCTTGATGTTCTTGTAATCGAGCGACTGCAGCAATCGGGCTGCCCCTGTCGCCAGTGTTTCTCTTATTTCAATCGAAAAGACCCGGTCAGTCAGCTGGCTCAAAACGGCCGCCTGGTAGCCCGACCCGGTGCCTATTTCCAGCACCTTGTCCCCTGGTTTTATCTCGGCCACTGCGGTCATCAGGGCTACGATATAAGGCTGAGAAATGGTCTGCCCTTCGCCGATGGGCAGAGGATAATCTTCGTAAGCTTCGCGGCGGTAGGGCTCCGGCACAAAAAGGTGCCGGGGGACGGCCAGCAGGGCCTGGAGCAAGGATTCATCCTTAAGGCCACGGGCTCTGACCTGGTATTTGACCATCTGCTCCCTTTTTTTCTGGAAAAATGATTCCTGCTTCTGGTCCTGCCCGGCTAGCCCGGAAAAACAGAGCAAAACCAGAATTGTCAGCCTGAGAAATCGCCTGGAATTCATCCCGACTAAATTTTACAGCAGATTGTCCCGAACCGCCAGATAATAATCTCACCCCTGACGATTAAAAACGACCGGTTAAAAATCACCTCTGGATTAGCCAGAAGCGGTGATTGACCGCCCGGCCGGCCGGTTTATGATTTTAGGCAGCAGTGGTCAGGGCCATGTTTACTGTCAGAAAAAATTATTTGACACGGAGATATTTTTTTGATAATTGATAACCAAGAATGCAAGGAACTGAACAACAGAGTGGGAAGAAGGCAATCTACCCTGGGTCTTTTGACCCTATTACTAACGGACATGTCGATATTATTCAAAGGGGGAAGAAGATTTTCGACAAAATTATTGTGGGTGTGCTGGACAACCCCAAGAAGCAGCCCCTCTTTTCTGCGGAGGAACGGGTGGAACTGATAAGAACGACCTTTGCCGGCGACAGCGCGGTCGAGGTCAAAACTTTCAGCGGTCTGCTGGTAGAGTTTGCCCGCCAGAACCAGGCCGATGCCGTTATCCGCGGCCTGAGAGCCATTTCCGATTTCGAGTACGAATTCCAGATGGCCCTGATGAACCGCAAGCTGTGGAGTGAAATCGAGACCCTGTTCATGATGCCCAGCCTGAAGTATTCTTTCCTCAGCTCCAACCTGGTCAAGGAAGTCTTCCAGCTGGGAGGCTGTGTCAGGGACCTGGTTCCACCGGTGGTGGAAAAGGCCCTTAAGAATAAATTTATGAATCTCAATAAATAAGGCGGTAAAAATGTTGGGTTTAGCCAAAGAAAAGAGTGTGGTCGGACTCGATATCGGGTCCTACTCTGTCAAGGCAGTTGAATTAAAAATCAAGGAAAAGGGAGACTCTACCCAGTACGAAGTCCAGAAAATCGGTTACGAGCCCCTGCCCCACGACGCCATAGTTGAAGGCACCATCATTGATTCCACGGCCGTCAGCGAAACCATCAAGCTGCTGTTCGAGAATGCCAAGATTGCCAGCCGGGACGTGGCCATTTCCATCTCCGGGAACTCAGTCATCATCAAGAAAATCTCCCTGCCGGCCATGGAGCCGCAGGAGCTGGCTGAGTCCATCACCTGGGAAGCCAAGCACAACATCCCCTACAACTATGAAGAGACTAATGTCGATTACCATGTGGTCAAATCCCCGCGAGGGTCAGAGGGCACGGTGGACATCCTGCTGGTGGCAGCCAAAAAGGACAAAATCGCCAACTACAGCAACTCCGTCAGCATCGCCCGCAAGAACCTGGTGGCCATTGAGGTTGACATTTTCTCTCTTATCAACGCCTTTGAAATCAACTACCCGGAAATCTTCAGGGACAAGACCGTGGCCCTGATCAACATGGGGGCCAACATCACCAACGTCGGCATTGTCGAGCACGGAGTTCCCCAGCTCTTCCGGGATCTTTCGCTGGGGGGTTACTTCTTCACCGAGAACATCCGCAAGGAATTGAACGTCTCCTTTGAGGAGGCCGAGGCCGCCCTGAAAGGGATCCCGGGCAAAAACATCAATGCCGACCAGTTTGCCTCGGTCCTGACCATGAACATCAGAGACCTGCTGGATGAAATGGAAAAGACCTTCTCCTTCTACGAAGCCGGAGAGAAGAGGGAACGCCGGATCGAACAGATCTTCCTGAGCGGCGGCCTGGCCCTGATCCCCAACATGGTCAGCGCCTTCGAACTCAAGTTCCACATCAAGACCGAACTGCTCAATCCTTTCAGGTCCATCAAGTATGATGAAAAGAAATTTGAGTCTATCTATTTTAATGAGATGGCCCCTGTGTTCGGGGTGGCCGTTGGACTTTCAACGAGAAAGGCAGAGAAATGAGCCATGATCAGGATTAATTTATTAAAACCGGAAGCCAAGGAAACCAGGGAACCTGTCCAGCCAGGTATACCCAGGGTCGCGAAGGAAAGGAAAAGAGCCAGCCTCGGCACCATTATCTTTCTGCTGCTGCTCGTCAGTCTGGCCGGCTACTACTTTTACCAGCACTGGCAGATACAGAAGGAAAAACAGCTGATCGCCCAGGCCCAGCAGGAAAAGAACCAGCTGCAGTACGTGGTGGCCAAACTGGAAGAGGTTAAACTCCAGAAGGCCAACCTGGAAATGAAGATCAACCTGATCCGACAGCTGAAGGCCAACCAGGATATCGCCGTCAGGATAATGGATGAAATCAACCGTCGCCTGCCCGATTACGTCTGGTTGAAAGATGCCAGCTTTGATGGACAGACCCTGAAGATTAAGGGTGAAGCCATTTCCAATAACCTGATAGCCGATTTTATCACCAACCTGCAACGCAGCGAGACTTTCGGGCAGGTCAACCTGATTGTCTCCACCCAGAAGACCCAGGGGGGTGTAGTCTACCTGGAGTTTGATATGACCGTCCCGGTGAACAAACCCCAGGTTGAGACTCCCCCGGCGGCCAAACCCAAACCCACTCCCCAGACCACAAGAAGGAGATAGCCATGAGAAACTGGCCCTGGTATGGATACTTAATTCTGGCCGTAGTCATCTTCGCCCTGGCCTTCTTTTTCTACTTCAAGCCCCGCAACGAACAAATTCAGGACTTGCGACAGCAGCGGGAGAAGCTGGAAAAAGAAGTCCAGGTGTTGAAGGAAAAGAAGAAAGAACTGGATAAAATCGAGGCCGAACTGGTGGTGCTGAATGCCACCCTCAAAGACCTGGAGCAGATCATTCCCCAGCAGAAAGAAATTGCTGAAATCCTGAGAAGAATCCAGCAGCTGGCTTACGACTCCCGCCTCAACGTGCTCAAGTTTCAACCCCGGGGTGAGATCAAGAAGGATTTTTACGCCGAGTGGCCGATTAACATTGAAGTCTCCGGCACCTACCACAACCTGGGCCTCTTCTTCGACAAGCTGAGCAATTTCGCCCGCCTGTTCAACGTCAACAATTTCAGCATCAGTGCCCTGAACAACCAGACCGACACCCTGACCATCGGAGCCAAGTTCGTCACCACCACCTATTATTTTCTGGAAGAGCAACCCCAGCCAGCCAAGGCTGCGGCCGGTCAGCAACAGCAGAGGAAATAACATGAGAAAAATAACTATTTTTACACTGGCATTACTGATGGCCGGTTTTTCCTGCTTGCTGGCTCAGAGCCCGGGCCAGGAAGTCCAGAAGACCGAGCAGCAACAGGAAACCGTCATCACCCCCCAGCAGGCTTTAAGCACCCTGCCTCCCCGGGCTTCTTATAATCCGGGCGGGCGCCGGGACCCGTTTAAAGACCTGATCGGCAAGGGAAAAGGCAGTGGTAAAGCAACCGTAGCAGACGGCCAACTAACCATAGAAAATGCCACCCTGGTGGGCATTGTCAAGACTGCCAAGAGTTTTGTGGCCATAGTTTCTGGTCCTCAGGAATTCCCCTATTTTCTGAAGATTGGAGACAGACTGGCTGATGGCTATGTCTACTCCATCAGTGAGTCGAAGGTGGTTTTCCGCAAGACTCACGAAAGGGGCATCCCGCTGATGAGGCCCAGGGACGTTGTCAAAGAAATCAATCCGGAGGAGCGTTAACATGAAAAGGAAAATTTGCAGGCTTATTCTGGCAGTGATAAATCTGATACTGGTCTCGGCTTTTCTGGTCCAGGCCGCCGAGCTGAGCCGCATCGAGGTCAAGCCGGGCAACCTGTCAACCAGAGTCATCCTGATAGCCGACACCCCGGTCCAGGTGACAGGACTCAGTTATATTTCCGAGACTCCCCCGGTGCTGTCGCTGGAGCTGGCCAAGACCAGACCGGTTGAGCTTCCGGCCTCCTTAGAACCGGGCAACCGCCTGGTCCGGAACATCCGGATGGAACCGGTCGGGGAAAATTTAAGGATCCTGTTGCAGTTAAAAGATAAAGTTCCGTTCCGCCTGCTGGTGGAAGAGGGGAAAACCATCCTGGAGTTCAACGAATTCCTGAGGGCTTCTTCCTATCAGATTGACCCGGCCATGACCGCCCTGATCCGGCCGGAAAACCAGATCAGCTTTGCCGACCTCAACGTCAAGACTGAACCGGACAAGGTCAGCTTCCTGATCGGCCTGACCGGCCAGGCTCCGGTGCAAACTTTTGCCCTGGACAACCCCAGCCGGCTGGTGGTCGACCTGCTCAACACCAATTACCCCAGGTCCAGCCAGTCTTACCAGGTCGGGAGGGCCAACGTGGATAGAGTCCGGGTGGCCCAGTTCAAGACCTCGGACCCCTGCCCCATTACCAGGCTGGTGTTTGACCTGAAGGACACCGGCTGGTATTCGCTCGACACCACCAGCCAGGGTCTGCGGGTTTCCTTCTACTCCCCTGAAACAAATATCCTAGCTCAGGATACCACACAACCGGTTAAAAAAACCGAACCGGTTAAAACAGCCCTGGCTAACGCCATGCCGGCTCCTGAAGAGCAGACGACTAAAAAACCGGCCATAAAAGTTGAAGAAAAAACCGAAATCCCGCCAGCCAGGACGGAACCAGCCCCGGCTGAAACCAAGGCTGAGCCGGAGCCCAAAGCGGCCAAACCCCAGGCCCAGGAGAAAGAACAGTTCAAGCCGCGAGTTATCCAGACGGTTGAAGATAAGTACTCAGGTGAGCTGATCAGCCTGAAATTCAAGGATGCCGACCTGCGGGACGTGGTCCTCTTCCTGGCCGACTTTGCCGGCCTGAACGTGATTTTTGACCCCGAAGTTAGAGGCAATGTCACCTGCAACCTGCAGGAAGTCCCCTGGGACCAGGCCCTGGAAATTGTCCTGCGCCAGAACCGGATGGGAAAAGTTATTGAAGGCAACGTCCTGAGAATCGCCCCCATGAGCACCCTGTCCCGGGAAGACGAAGATTTACGAAGGATGAAAGAGAGCAAGGAGCTGGCCGGGCCAATTCAGGTCAAGACCATCACCCTGTCCTACTCCAAGGCCCGAGATGTGCAGAGCCTGCTCAAGAGCCGGCTGTCCAAGAATGGTGAAATCGTCATTGATGAAAGAACCAATACCCTGATAATCAGCGAGGTCCGCGACCGGATGGAACTGCTGGAAAAGTTGATCGGTGTCCTGGATACCCCGACTCCCCAGGTTTCAATCGAGGCCAGAATTGTGGAAGCCACTTCCACTTTCATCCGGAACCTGGGCATTCAGTGGGGCTACAAGGGAGTGATCGACCCGTTCTATGGCAACCAGACCGCCATCTCCTTCCCCAACAAAATCCTGGCCGACGGCGCCATGATTCCGCAGGGCATCGTTACCAAGGGTATCGGTGGGCCTCTGGGTGGCTATGCCATCAACCTGCCGGCACCAGCTTTCAACACGGCCGTGGGCTTCTCCTTTGCTAACGTCCTGGATACCTTCAGGCTTGACGTAGCCCTGTCGGCCTTGGAAACCTCCGGGAACGGCCGCATCATATCTTCGCCTAAGGTAACCACCCAGAATAACCAGGCGGCTGAAATAGTTCAGGGCCGCCAGATCCCGGTCCAGACCGTGGCCAACTTCACCGTCACCACCAGGTACGTCAACGCCGCCCTGGAACTGAGGGCCACGCCTCAGATTACGGCTGAAGGCACCATCATCATGAACATTGAAATCCAGAACAATGCCGCTGATTTCGCCAACCTGGTCAACGGTATTCCACCCATCACCACCCAGAGCGCCAAGACCACGGTCATGGTTCCCGACGGCGGCACCACCGTCATCGGCGGAATCTACCGGACTGAAGATTCCATCACCAGAGAACGCGTGCCCTATCTTCACAGTATCCCTGTCCTGGGAAGTCTTTTCAGGTCTTTTGCCCGGACCAAACAGAACAGGGAACTGCTGATATTCATAACCCCAAGGATTATCAAATAAGCGAGAGGAGAAGGAAGCAATGAAGAAACTAACTTTAGGTCTTAAAATAATAGCGGTTATAGCCCTGAGTCTGGCTCTGTTCTCCTGCAATCCGGTGGAAAGAGGCACTAATTCCGGTAGCTTTCTGATCATCGAAAACATTATCGGTAAGGACAACCAGGGTAATGATTCCAGCGTGGTCTTCTCGGATGTTGTCACCAACGGGGTCGCTTATCCGGATTTCGTCAACATCAGTCTGAGGGCAGCCACCCTCGACCCCAACCCGGTGATGGGAGTTTCCAATTACAGCGATGTCATGGTTACCAATTACATAGTCACCTATACCAGGAGTGACGGGGCTACAGGCGAAGGGACCGATGTTCCCTATCATTTTGAAGGGGCCTTGTCGACTCTGGTACCCATAGGTTCTACGGTCACCATCCCCCTGATGATCGTCAGAGAAGTGGCCAAGACCCAGCCGCCGCTCAGTGCTCTGGTGGGCAATCCAACTGGTATGCTCGAATGCACCGCCACCATTGAGCTCATAGGCCATGACCTGAGAAACCGGCAGGTCAGAAAGACAGGACAGATTTCTGTTCGTTTTGCCGACTATATCGACCAGCAATAAGTCTACTGAGACAGATTTATTCTTTTTCCTGGCCGGCTTATTGCCAGACCCTGACCCAGAGTCTGGTGGCCGGCCGGTGTTGACGGAACTTTCTTAAGCTGACCAGCAGGTTTCGGGCCTGCTCCTGTGAAGGTACCCTGACTATCAACCTGACTTCCCGTTGCTCTCTTCGCCACATCTTCCGGCTGATTCTCGGCCCGAGCAATTCCAGTTCCGGGAAATCAGCCCGCAGTTGTTCCAGCAATAATCTGGACCAGCGGCCAGAACTTCTTAAAGACCGACTGTCCAGCCCGATTTCCACCAGACAGCTGAACGGCGGATAATTCAGCAAGCGGCGGTATTCTATTTCCTTCTCCCAGAAGCCCAGGTAGTTCCTGGTCAGAGCCTGGGCCACGAGCTCGGGCTCTGGTCCGGCGGTTATTACTGCCACCCGGCTGCTGTCCTCATTCTTTACCAGATCCAGTGCTTTATAGATGGTGGCCAGGGTCCTTTCGCCAGCCAGAAAATCCGGCAGGTTCAGGCCACTCTCGGGATTAACCAGGAATATCATCGAGAACCAACCTTCGGGCAGGCGCCTCAAGGCGTATTCGGTCCCGATGACCAATTGGCTTTTTCCGGATTTAATTCGCCTGATAATCTTCTCACTGTCCTTCTCGCCCACTCCTTCTTCCAGGACCTCGACCTTCCGGCCAGGAAAAATTTCCTGCAGCTGCTCTCTTAAATACTGGCTGCCCCGGACCCGGCCCGGACGCAGTTTGCCCTGACAGACCGGGCAATCGGCTGGAGCTTGCCGGGTGTGGCCGCAATAACTGCAGCTCAGCTCCCCGTTTTTCTTCTGCAGGCTCAGAGCTATCCGGCATTGCTCACACCGGGCGACAAAGCCGCAGGCCGGACAGAAAAGGTAAGCGGCATAACCCTTACGGTTGACCAGAAAGAAAAGCTGTTCTTCTTTTTCCAGGCGGTGACCGATTTCTTCCTTGAGTTCTTTTTTCAGCAACCTGGCCAGGTCTTGATGGTAATAGTCTACCCGGTAAAACACCTCTTCGCCGCCCAGGTCTAGAGCCGAACCTGCCTGTCGGTGATGGTAAAACTGGCTTACCCGGGGGCAGTCCGAGCTATATATCAAGAGGCTCTTTTCCAGGCCGGCTCTTACCCGGGCCGCTTCCCTGGCCTCAAAGGCCGGTCCTTCGGCCTGGTAATAGAGGTCGTCCTGTTCTTCATCAATCACCAGCAGCGACAGCGGCTGAAACGGCAGGAACAGGGCTGACCTGGTCCCCAAGATTACCCGGGCCCGGCCCGAAAAAATCTGGTTCCAGTTATGGCGCCGGACCCTGTCCGTTAGTTGACTGTGCCAGACCACAGCCCGGCCAGCCAGCCGCTGCAACAGAGGCTGCCACTTTTCCAGCCTCTGAATTTCCGGCACCAGAACCAGGGTAAAGCCGTAATGTTGTGCGGTGTAATCAATTATCTTCTGCAGGAATTCCAGCCGCCTTCCCAGGCTTCCCGTCAGCAGGCAGCTTCCACCTTCGCCCGACTCCAGTTTTTCCAGCAGTCGGTGGCCGCCTTCGGGCAGTCCCTCGGGCCTGACTGGCAGGACCAGCTGGCGAAAAAGCGGGGCGGCAGTTATTTTCAGCGGCTTTTTCTTTCCGACTTTTTCTCTGACCTCAATCAATCCCTCCTGGCTCAGACTTCTGAGATAAGAATTTATTTCCCGGACTTTCAGTTTTCTCCGGATATAAACCGGGCTCAACTGGCGGTCGGCCAGAAGGCTCAGGATCTGTCCCCGGCGACCTTTGAGCCGGCCGGAGAGAAGTTCTTTCAAACCCTTTTCAGTAATGGCCAGCTTGACCCGCGGTTTTTCCCTCGCGGCTGGAGGCTCAGCCATTTCCAGGAACAGCCCGGGAGCAGTCAGGCTCCGCCCTGAAAGCTCCAGGGCAAACTGAAGGATGATTCCGGGCAGGCCAGGCTGGTCCTCAGGGTAGGCGGCGATTTCCTTAACCCTGAATTCCGGCTCCTGGCTCAGCTCCTTGATTTCCAGCACATACCCGGCCAGCTTCCTCGAACCCAGGGGCGCAATAACCTTTGACCCCACCCTGACCCGGGCCGCCAGTTCATCGGGCAAGCGGTAAAGGAAAGTCTGAAAGACCGGCAGGGGAAAGAGAACTTCGCAGTAGGTGGCCATCAGGATTTAAGCAGTTCCAGGACTTTTTTCATGTCTTCCCAGACCATTTTCTTTATTTCCTTGTTACCCTCGTTCCGCACCAGGTAGGAAGGATGGAAGGTGGGCATAACCGGAATACCCTGGAACTGGCCGAAGTGGCCGCGGAGCTCAGACATGCTCTTCGGACTCTGGAGAAGAAAATCGGTGGCCACCTTGCCCAGGGCCACAATCACCCGGGGCTGGATCAATTCAATCTGCCTCAGCAGAAAGGGCGAACAGGCCTTGATCTCGTCCGGCTTGGGAGTCCGGTTTTCTGGTGGCCGGCATTTGATGACATTAGCGATATAGACTTCCTCCCGGGAAAAGCCCATGGCCTGGATGATTCTGGTCAGCAGCTGCCCGGCCCGGCCGACGAAGGGTTTGCCCTGCAAGTCTTCGTCCCGGCCCGGGGCTTCACCCACGAACATCAGCCGGGCCCGCCGATTGCCTTCACCCGGCACCGCCTGCTTCCGCCCTTTGAAAAGCGGGCAGGCCTGGCAGGCCATGATTTTTCTGATAAGCCGTTCCCACTCCCCCTGCTCAGCGGCCGACTGTCCACCGCTTGAACCGTAAGATAGAGGGAGAGGAGCCTCAGCCCTGGCCTCCGGCCTGGGCCCTTTCGGCTTCGGGGGGCTGACCAGGAAATCCACTCCCAGGTCGCGGTAAAATTCCAGTTGTGTCTTCAGCTCTTCCAGCTTTTCAGCTCTTACCTTTTCGTTCATTTAACAGGACCTCAACCTCAGCCAGTATTTCCTGGCTGATTTTTCTCTTGCTCGTCCGGGGAATCTTTCTGGAACGACCGTCCGGCCAGAGCAACACCACCTCATTCTCATTGCTGGCAAAGCCGACCCCGGGCTGGCTGACATCGTTGGCCACCATCAGGTCGACCTGCTTGCGCTTCATCTTTTCCAGCGCCTTTTCCACCGCCTGGCCGGTTTCAGCGGCAAAGCCCACCAGCAGCTGCTGCCCCTTGCGCCGGCCCAGTTCTTCCAGGATATCAGGAGTAGCTTCTATTTCCAGAGCCCGTTCGATTTCGGCTTTTCGGATTTTTTCGGGCCGGGTTCTCCGGAAACGGAAATCGGCTACGGCTGCGGCCATCAGCACCACTTCGGCCCGGGCATAATGCCTCAGGACTGCTTCTTTCATTTCAACCGCTTCTGTTACCCTTTCCAGATAAACGCCGGGTGGAGGTTCAAGCCAGGTGGGCCCGGAAATCAGGATGACTTCGGCTCCGAGCTGATAGGCCTCCCTGGCCAGTTCATAACCCATCTGGCCCGAGGCCGGGTTGGAGACGAACCTGACCGGGTCCAGAAATTCCCTGGTAGGACCGGCCGTGACCAGGACCACCTTATCCCGGAAAGTGTCTTTTGTTCTTAACAGTCGCAGGCCCTGCTGGACAATTTTTTCGGGCGTGGCCAGGCGGCCCGGGCCTTTCTTGCCGCAGGCCAGGTAGCCAGTATCTGGCTCCACAAATTCCACGCCCAGGCTCTTCAGCTTTCTGATGTTTTCCTGGGTCTGGGGATGCAGATACATGGCCTCATTCATGGCCGGAGCCACCAGCACCGGACACTTGGCCGCCAGATAAAAGGTAGTAAGGAAGTCGTCGGCTACCCCTGAGGCCATCTTGCCGATGACATTGGCAGTAGCCGGAGCCACCAGCAGCAAGCTAACTTCATCCACCAGAGAAATATGTTCTATCGGTCTCTGCTGGTCATCAAAAAGGTGGACGATGGTCCTTTCTCCGGTCAACGAGGTAAAAAGATAGGGGTCGATGAAGCGGGTGGCCTTTTCG
>DMVN01000217.1 GCA_003476685.1 Acidobacteriota bacterium
TGGTGTGCAGGCCGAAGGAAACTTCCCAGTTGCGGTACATGCCCGAAATCATGCGCACCGCGCCCAGGTCGCGCATTTCCCTCATCAGTTTGCCCAGCAGGTACGTGCCCACCCCCCGGCCGGCAAAATAGGGGTGGACGAAGATGTAAACCAGGTAGCATTCCCCGGGGGCCAGGGTCAGGGTGTACCAGAGGGCGAGTTTGAAGTCGCGGAAAGTGACCCAGGCAAAGGCCTTGTGGGTGGAAAAGAACAGGACCGACGGGTCGTCGGCGAAGCAGTTCTGGGTGCCGTTGCCGTGGTGCAGGTCCCAGTCCACTATCAGTATGCGCCGGATTGATTTTTTCCGCCTGAGGTATTCGGCGGTGATGGCGATGTTGTTGAAGAAACAGAAACCCATCGGCCGGTGGCTCTCAGCGTGGTGGCCAGGTGGCCTGACCAGGGCCAGGGCATTGTCCAGCTTTCCTTCCAGAATCAGGTCGGCCGCAGTCAGTCCGGCTCCAGCCGCCAGGCAGGCGGCTTCGTAGGTGTAAGGTCCGGCGATAGTATCCGGGTCAAACTGGTAATAATCCTCCCGGCCGGCGGTTTCCTTTAAAAAACTCACGTATTCCGGCAAGTGGACCATCTGGATTTCTTCTGTGGTAGCCGGCCTGGGCTCGACCAGGGTGAAACCGGATTTCAACCTGGTCTGCACCAGCTCGTAAAGGGCGATAATCCGCAGCGGGCTTTCGATGTGCTCTTCGCCCATCTGGTGGAGGGCGAAGCGCTTGTCAAAAACGATTCCAGTTTTCATCCGCTCCGGTTCATTTCTTGGGAAAGAAAGTGGCCAGGTCCTCTTCCCTGGGCGGCTTGGTCAGCAAGCTGACCACGATGAGGCTCAGCAGCGACACGGCCAGAGCCGGGAAAATCAGCGGTATACCCCAGGGGTCGCCTTCCGGGACTTTTTCCGGCGGCAGCACCTCGGCCAGAACTTTCATCCCGATGCTGACCACGGTGCCGGAGATGATGGAAGCCAGCCCGCCAGCCTTGGTGGCTCTCTTCCAGGCCAGGGCTGCGATCAGGGCCGGGGTAATGGCCACGCCGTAAATGGTGTAGGCGAAATAGCTCATCTCCAGGACTGATTTTAAGCGCAGGGCAAAGAAGAAGGCCACCACCCCGATGATGACGATAAACAGCTTCTGCAGGGCCACCAGTTTGCGGTCGTCAGCCGTCCGGTTGATGAATCTCTGATAGATATCCCTGATCAGGTTGCTCGAAGGGGAGAGGAGGTAATTCATTCCAGTGGAAATAACCACGGCGCAGGCCGCTCCCAGCAGAAGCACCCCGATGGGTGGCGGCACCAGGCTGCGGGCCGCCAGCAGCACCACCTTGCCGCCTTCCCTGGGAATGCTCAGGTTTATCTGGTCCTTGAACATGCTGTAGGAGAAAACGGCTATGACCACGACCACGGTTTCTACGAAGATGGTCCCGACGGTCCAGAAAATCACCGCTTTCTTGGCGTCCCTGGCACTGCGGGCGCTGTAAAAT
Organism: Acidobacteriota bacterium; assembly: GCA_003476685.1. Classification (GTDB taxonomy): domain Bacteria; phylum Acidobacteriota; class Aminicenantia; order Aminicenantales; family Saccharicenantaceae; genus Saccharicenans. Next base: position 1,525 of record DMVN01000217.1, read on the forward strand.
TTCTGGTACATGCTCTGGACGCCCAGCAGCAGGAACATGGTCGACAGAAAATACCCGAGAGCCTTGAGAGTCGGGTTGGCTCCAAACTGTTCATTGACCACGGCAAAATATCCCGCGGGCAGGCTGGCCTGGGCCCCGCTCAGGCCGCCGGCAGCGGCATAGACAAAGGGCACCGACAGGAGGCAGGCCAGGACAATGATAATGCCATTGGGCAGGTCGGTATAGGCCACGGCCACCATCCCCCCAAGGGCGGTAAAGAGGATGACAAAGGTAGCGGCCAGGTAGATGCCTGTCTGGTCGGAAATGGCTCCGTCGGTGGCCACGTTCAGGATGAAGCCGCCGGCCACGAACTGGTAGGAAACGATGGCTGTAAAAGAAATCACCAGGGCGATGGCCCCAAACAGCCTGGCCAGCGGGCCGTACCTGACTTCCAGGATATCGCCGATGGTGTACTGACCGAAAGTCTGAATCTTGGCAGCCAGAAAATAGATGATGATGATACCGACCCAGGCTCCGGCGGCCAGCCACAGGGCCGAAAACCCGGCCTTGGAGGCGAATTCAGCCCCGGAAATAAAAGTGCCCGAGCCAATCCAGGTGCAGATGAGGGTGAAGACCATCACCGACCACTTCAGTTTGCGGCCGGCCACCATGAAATCCTCCTGGCTCTTGACTTTCCTGGCCCGGAGGAAATTGATGACAGTCAGCACCAGAAGATAACCCAGGATGATGTAGAGATAAAAGGTCATGCGGCCTCCTTATGAGTGTTACGGTCGAGATAAAGACCTGGCAAGCTCGGTTCCAGGGGAATCGGAGAAAGGCCGAACCTGCTTAGAGAAAACATCGTCAGAGATGATATCTTAAAGCCCCGCTTTCAGTCAAAATATTTGTCTTTTCCGGCCTCAGGACTCTTCCTTGGCCTCTTCTATCGGTTCGATCTCATCCTCGGAAGTGGTGGGCAGAGTCTTGGGGGCCGGGTCGACTTCAGTTCCGGCTTCTTCCGCTAAAGCTGAGTCCTTCCTTTCCATCTTGACCGAATAAACCCGGGTGACGTTTGGCTCTTCCATGGTTGTGCCGTAGATGTAATCGGCCACTTCCATGGTCTTGTAGTTGTGGGTGATGATGATGAACTGGGTCTGGTGCTTGATGGCCTTCATCAGGTTCAGGAACCGGCCGAGGTTGACTTCGTCCAGGGCGGCGTCCACCTCATCCAGGATGCAGAACGGTGAAGGCTTGTAACGGAACAGGGCGAAGAGGAAGGCCAGGCTGGTCAGCGATTTTTCTCCGCCCGAGAGCAGGGTTAAATTCTGAACTCTCTTGCCGGGCGGCTGGGCCACGATTTCCACCCCGCTTTCCAGGGGGTTTTCCGGCTCCAGCAGCTTGACTTCGGCTGTCCCGCCGCGAAACAGCAGGGCAAAAATTTCCTGGAAATTCTTGTTCACTTCTTCCAGGGCTTTGAGGAATTGAGTCTTGCTTTCCTCGTCTATTTTCTTGATGGCTTCCTGGGTGGAGTTGATTGAATCGCGCAGGTCCTGCCGCTGCTGTATCAAAAAGTCATATCTTTTTTTCTGCTCGAGGTATTCTTCCTCGGCCATCATGTTAACCTGGCGGTAGCGCTGGAGGGTGTCGCGGATGGTTTCCAGTTCTTTCTCCAGTTCTTCGTCGCTGAGTTCCCGGGCCGGAACGGGCGGTTTGCCTCTTCTTCTTTCCCGGGGCTTTTCTCCGGCTTTCTCCGCTGCCTTGTCTTCTTCTTTTTCTCCGGGCTTTTCTGCCGCTTCTTCTTCGGCTTCTTCGCCCTCTTCGGTTAAGGCCCTGGCCAGCTCCTCGCTTTCCGCTCCGGGCTGGGCTTCCTGGCTCCCGATTTCAATTTCCTGCTTGAGTTCCAGCAGGTTTTTCTTCAGTTCCTGCCAGCAGGTCTCTTCCAGGTTAACCCGGTCTCTTTCCACCTCGGCCCGGCGAATTTCCAGCCGGGTCTTGTCCTGACGTGATTGTTCTTCCTTTTCCCGGAGCTCCTTCAGCCGGGCTTCCATTTCGTCCAGCTGTTTCTGCAGCCCCAGCACCCGGCTGTCCTGGTCGAGCAACCCTTCTTCTTCCCGGCGGGCTTCAGCTTCGAGCTGCACTGATTTCTGTTTTAGCTCTTCTATTAACTGTCCCAGCCGTTCTTTTTCTTCCTGGCCGGTATAGACCTCCATTTCCAGGATACCAAGCTTGGTGGTGATGGCCTGCCCCCTTTTTTCCAGCGATTGCAGTGCGGAGCGGGTGCCGTTTATCTTTTCCTGGAGCAGGTGAAACTCAGACCGGAGCTGATAGGCCTTTTCTTCTTCGGCCTTCTGGTTTTCCTGAAGCCTGGACAGGGCTTCTTCCCGCTGCTTAATTTTTTCCCTGATTTCTTCGAGTTCCGTCTCCATCCGCTGCAGCTCAGACCGGGCCGCTTCTTTTTGCTGCTCGAGGGCAGCTTTTTCCTCTGCCTGGATCCTTTCTTCTTTGGCCAGGATTTCCAGGGCCGTTCCGATTTTTTGCAGTTCATGGCTGACGAATCTCTGTTCCCGTTCGAGGTCCGATATCTTCCGCTCGTTTTGGAGGAGCCTGTTTCTGGTTTCTTCCAGGTTCTTTTCCAGCTCAACTTTTTCCCGGCTGGCGGTCTCTATTTCTTCTAACAACGGCTTCTTTTCCGCTTCCAGTTTTTCTGATTCCTGGAGAAGTTTCTTCTTTTCCTGGCTCAGACTGAAAAGTCCCTCTTTCTTCTGGCCGGTCTTGAGCAGGCCGGAAGCATAGAGCAGGTCGCCCTCAACCGTGATGAAATTGAACCCGGGATATTTCTCCCAGAGGCTGACGGCAGTGAGCAGGTCTCTGACAATGACTGCCTCGGGCAGGGAAGAGGTGTATTTTTCCAGACCGGGTCTGGTTCTAATTTTCTGTTTGAGAAGCCCCAGGACCCCCTCAGCCTGGAGCAGGCTGTCCGGAAGGCTGCCGCCCACTCTTTCTGAAAGCAGCAGCAACGTTCTCCGGTCGCCGGCCGGGAGGTGCTGCTTGAAATTTTCCAGCAGAAAAGCCTGGGCCCGGGCTTCTTCTTTCCAGAACAGGTCAAAAAGCGGAGCTTCTGACTCGGGGATTTCTACCAGCTCTGAGAACCAGCCCAGGGCTCCGGGTATTGGGTTACGGTCGGCCGAGTCCCGCTCCACCTCGGCAATTTTTTCCAGGGCCTGAAGCTGGTGGCCGGTTTCTTCCAGCCGCCGGTTGACCCGGGACAGTTCGGCTTCCAGACCGGCCAGCTTCTGGCTCAACTGCTCCAGATTTACGGCCAGCCCGGACAGGTTTTCCTGCTGGCGGTCTTTATCTTCCAGCACCCGGTCGAGCTCTTTTTTCAGGCTGGAGAGACGAGTTTCCGTCTGTTGCTTCTGGGCCAGGTAGTCTTCTTTTTCGCGGGCCAGCTTTTCCGCCTGCTTCAGGAAAAGTTCCAGTTCCTTTTCCAGCCGGTAAAAATTATTGCGGATTTCAGTGGCTTCCTGGATTTTGTGCATCTGGCTGCGGCGCAGTTCGGTCAGCAGGTTCTCTTCAGTTGAGACCAGCTTCCTGGATTCTTCTAGGGATTGCCTTTTTTCTTCTACCTGGACAGTGGTAGTTTCCAGTTGCTTTTCCAGCTCAGCCAGCCGGGAAACGATACCGGCCTTTTCTTCTTCCAGGACCTTGATTTCGTTCTGCAGCTCCTGCCGGTCGGCTTCGGCTTTCTGCTTGGAGGTCTCTAAGTATTCCAGACGTTTGCTCTCACGCTCGATTTCGCCTTCCAGCCGCGACAGCTGGGACTTGAGGCTAAAAGCTCGTTCCTGGCGGTCCTTGAACCTCTTTTCCAGCTCCCAGAGCTCTTTTCTTTTCTGGGCCAGGTTTTTCTCTTCTTCCCGGACGGCAGCCAGGGCCACCTGCTCCCGGGCTTCAGCTTCTTGCAGTTCCTTCTGAACCTGCTCCAGGGCTGTTTCCAGCTGCCTCATCCGGCGGTAGAAGTGATGGGCGGTGAGCTCCCGCTGCCTTTCCCGCAGCCGGCGAAAACGGGCCGCGGCCAGAGCCTGGCGGTAGAGAGAATTCTTGGATTTTTCAACTTCAATGATGATGTCTTCCAGGCGGATCAGGTTCTGTTCGCTCGATTCTAACTTGGACTGGGCTTGCCTCTTCTTGTCCTTGTAATAGGCGGTTCCAGCCGCTTCCTCGATCAGGACCCGCTTTTCCTGCGGCTTGGAAGTGACAAAGGAGCCGATGGCTCCCTGCTCGATGACGAAGTATTCCTTTTCGCCAATGGAGTGCTTCCACAGCTCATCCTGGATGTCCTTGAGGCGGACGGCTTTGCCGTTCAGGCGGTATTCGCTTTCGCCCGAGCGGAATACCCGGTGGCTGATGACCAGCTCTTCCTCGTTGCCCAGGGTGATGACCCCGTCAGCCATGCTCAGGGGAGGTCTCTTGGTGTTGCCGTTGAAGATGAAATCTTCGGTCCGGTCTCCGCGGACGGATTTCAGGCGGAGGCCGCCCAGAACCCAGAGGATGCCGTCAACGATGTTGCTCTTGCCCGTTCCGTTGGGCCCGACGATGGCCGTGATCCCAGGGTGAAAAAGGATCTTGGTGCGGTCGGGGAAAGATTTAAAGCCCTGAACTTCCAGTTTCTTTATGAACATCTGATGCTATTCCTTCCTGATTTGGCCGGCAGCTTTTCTGGGGGTCGGTCCTGGATTATGGCAGCTTCGGTTCCTACCACCAGCGGGGACCGGCTTTAAGATGAGTATTGTAATCAAATAAAGGGCGTTTTTGAAGGGCGGGGACTATTTTTTTAGGATAGAACGGGGATGGACCGCGTTGTCGCCCTTCGGGCGGCTGTGCTATAATCTTCTGCCTGAGATTGACTTTAAGCCAGCGTAGCTCAGTCGGCAGAGCAGCTGATTCGTAATCAGCGGGTCGGAGGTTCGAATCCTCTCGCTGGCTCTCCCTTATTTCCCTTTCTTTTATCACCCCTTCCGGGTTAAAAAATCTCACCCCCGGAATCATCAGGAGGGGGTATTGCCTGCGCTACTGGATGAAGTAAGCTTGGGGCGAACAAGCCACTCCAGGCGTGTCCAGAAAGGGTAAAGGCGGTTATGCCAAGAACAAAGGCGAGAAAAAAGCTAACGGTCGGAATTTTCCTGCTGCTGGTTTTAACCGCCGGGGCCCTTTACTCCCAGCCCAGAAAGTACCAGGTAATAACTCCAGAGGTCAGGTTACACCTGGACCCCGATGACCGTAGCCCGGTTGTGGTCAGTGTTTCCCGGGGAGCCATCCTGACCCAGGCCAGCGCTGTCCGCTTCCGGCACAACTGGATTTTTGTTTATTATTACCAGCCGGAGAAAGGCAAGACCCTGGCCGGCTATGTCTGGGAGCCGGGACTGAGAAAGTTATTCCCGACGGTCAACGCCAGGTTGATTTACAACGGGCAGGCCGTGGCCGAACCACGGGAGCTGGATTTTAGCCAGGATGTGGATTTCCCTTACCTCTGGGGGATGCCGAAGCAAAAGTTGCTGGAAGTAGAAGGGCAGCCCCTGGGGGTTGACCAGTCGGGCGAGACCGAGGTTCTGCAGTACCAGAGAGAAATCATGAACCGGAATTGCCTGGTGGAATATGTCTTCATCCAGAACCAGCTGACGGCCGCCCGCTTCTTCATCCTGGATACTTTTGTTGATAACAATTACTACATCTCTGATTTCATAAAGGCGAAAAACTACCTGATGCAGCGTTTCGGCCTGCCGGTTGACGACCAGACTATCTGGCTCGATTCCACCTACCGCGAGCGCCGGGAATACTGGGGCCAGGCCCTGGGTGCCGGCCTGGTGGAATTTAGGTCGAGCTGGCTGGTAGGTGAAACCGAGGTCGAGCTGGTGCTGACCGGCTCGGATAATCGAGTGGCTTTTGTGGCCGAGTGCGTCGGCCAGAAGTATAAAACCTTCTTTTCTCATTGACCCCCTTTTACCCCCTATAAACCCCTCCTTTCTCGCCCCTTTTCCGGAAGGAAGGGGGGCGTCTATTTTGGGGGGCAGGGGAGTTTCCTGAGACACGGGAACCAGTCCCG
>DMVN01000220.1 GCA_003476685.1 Acidobacteriota bacterium
TTCCCAGGCCCAGGTAGCAATCGCCTATCAGATTCAAGAGAACGATGTTGGTGCCGTAAGTATTCACTGCCCGGTCAAGGACCTCGATGGCTTTCTGGAACTCTCCCAGGCGGTAGTAGGCCTTGCCGGCCACCACATAGGTATCATAGCTGGCCGGCCGCTCCCCGCTGATAAAGGTCTCGACCAGGGCAGCCGCCCGGGCGAATTCTTCCTGATCCAGGTAGACCTGGGCCAGCTGCCGCGACAGGTCCTCGTTCTGCGGGGCTCGGGGCAGGGCCTGCTCCAGAACCGTGCGGGCCTCGGCCAGGCGTTTCAGGTTATAAAGCTGCAGCCCCAGGATATAGCCATAGTAGGGATCATCTATGGCCGGCAGGACCCGGGACAGAATCCAGGGTCGGGGCAGGCTTTCGAGAAAAGTCAGGTCAAACTCCTCCCGGGTGGTAACCTGCTCCCGGCCGTCCACCAGCAGGCTGACGTGGAGGTAGTAGTGAGCCGGGAGAAAGTCAGCCAGCGAGAAAATTTCCAGTACCTCAGGCAGGGTGGAAACCCCGGCCAGGGGAATGGTTTTTTCCCGGAAAGTCTCGGTTTCCTTTATGAACTGGAAGCGGAGGCTGGCTCTATCCCTGAGTTCCGGAGTCAGTCCGTATATCTGCAGGACAACTGCCAGCTGGTCCTTGGCCGTAAACACCCGGCCGGCCTGAAGGTAAAGCTGGTTGCCTCCGACCAGGAAAGCCTTGACCCGGCCTCCAGCCGACTCGGCCGGAGCCACCCGGTAAGCCAGCAGCGGGGCCGACATTTCCACTCCGCCCTTTCCCGGGATGTTTATGGTTTGCTCCAGGCTGGTGAATTCCTTGGAGGCTTCATTCTTAACCAGAACCGATAATTTATATTCCCCGGGAACGCAGGGCAGGACGTCGTAAATGGCCACTGGTAGACTCTGCCTCTCCCTCATCTGGGCCTCGGTCATCTGCACCGGGTAGGTCTTTTCAAACTGGTAGACAATCCTGCCGTCCAGGGTGCTCAGCGTCCCGTTAACTTTGAGGTTGGTGGCATAGCGGTTGTCATACTGATTGACCGACAGCCTTTTTGGTTCAAGGGTGTAATGAATCAGGTAGAAGCCGGCCGGGCTCTTCAGCACCTTGACCAGGTAGTCGCTGTCCAGGTAATTGGCGCTGTACTCCACTTCCACCAGGTCCTTGTACTCGAAAAACTTGCGGGCATATTTATCCTCAACCAGGCGCTGCGGGGTCAGCTCTATCTGACGCAGCAGCAGGTCGGAGGACAGCGAGGGCCGGCCCAGAGAGGTATTCTCTTCGCCGGGTATCAAGGACAGGGAGACACTGGCCAGGGTTGGGTCTATTTCCCTCAGCTTACTATAGGCAGACATGTAATCAGCCTGGTCTCCCCAGTAGCCGGTCAGCAGGGCCTGAGGACCGTCGTTAGTCGGGCTGTAAAGCCGGTATTCGCCTGTTCCCCTTTCTCTAAAAAATACGACATTGAAACCGGGCGGCAAGCCTATATCCGTTTTGCCCTGGTAGAACCAGATTTCCGTATCGTAGACCTCGGACTTACTGTCAATACGCTGGATGTCGTTGGGAGGCCCGAGGATGATGTAAAAACGTCCCCGGTCGGTTTTCCAGCCGGGCTTGGGTGATTCCCGGCCAAAATACTTGTTGGCATACTCAATCCGGCTGTAATGCTCCTTCTTGAATTCATTCTCCTCGGTCTCGGGCACCGGGTCGCGGTGCTTCCAGAAAGCCTCGATGAACAGGTCCCTTTCCCGGTCAGTCCGGAGTTTTAAGAAGATATCTTTTTCCACCGGGGTGATGATGTAGACGACTTCTTCCTCCAGCCATTTTCGGTACCGGTCAGGCAGGGCTGGCTCTTTTTCTTTTTTCTGGGCCCGGGCAGAAGCTTTCTGTGGCGGCTGCTTCTTTTGCCCCACGCTGGACGGACTGGCGGCAGACGGCCATAGCAGCAGCCCCAGCCATAACAGCCCGACCAGGCTGACCACCAGCCTGCAGTTTATTTTCTCTGGCTTAAACGGCATGTCTGATTCTCCACTCCTGGTATATGGCTACTCAGCAAGATATATCCATCATTTTCGTTCTATTTTAACACTTTTTTCTGCCTTTTTCCTTATCATCTTCCCTCATCTTTTAAGGCTTGAGCACTTCCAATTTCAACCGGGGGTCATTTTTTATCTGAGCGCCCGGGTCTCAACTCTATAAAACGCTGGCAGGTTAAAACTGTTGCCTGAGGCCTGACCCTTAAGCTTGAATCCTTGGTTTGCAGACGAGAGGAGCTTTAGCCAGCCGCCCGGACCAGCTCCTTTATGGCCTCAATATTTTCCAGCGTGACTCTCTGGCCCAGGTTAACCACCCGGCGGACGCTGGTGAAATCGAAGGTGTCAACATTGGGGTTGATGTTTATAACCAGGTCCGCTTCCGGCAATCTACCCTCGGTCGAATCGGCCAGCACCACCTGAACCAGACGGTGAACCATGATGAACGAAGAATCAAAGTGCCGGGCCGGCATTTTCTTCAAGGGCCGGTGGACGTCGGGCACAAAAACTTTTGTGGCTCCGAGCTCCCGGGCCAGACGGATGGGGCAGTTGTTAAGCAATCCCCCGTCCACCAGCAGCTGGCCGCCGAAGCGGGCCGGTTCAATAACGAAAGGGAAAGCCATGCTGGCTCTCAAGGCGCGGTAAA
>DMVN01000075.1 GCA_003476685.1 Acidobacteriota bacterium
GGCCTGGTGGCCGGGCTGGGCGAGTTTATCGGCTACGGCTTGCGCCTGGCGACCGGGCTGCTGGCTGACCGCACCAGAAATTATTGGCTGTTAACCTTTCTCGGCTATGGACTGAATCTGCTGGCCGTACCGCTTCTGGCCCTGGCCGGGCGCTGGGAACTGGCCGCTCTGCTCATCGTGGCTGAAAGAATGGGTAAAGCCATCCGCAAGCCGGCCCGGGATGCCATGATGTCCTACGCTGCCCGGCAGGTGGGCACCGGTTACGGCTTCGCCCTGGAAGAATTTCTGGACCAGTTAGGAGCCATGCTGGGGCCGTTGTTCCTGGCTCTGATAATCTACCTGAACCAGGGGCTTGGTAACCTGGCCAGCTATCGCCGCGGTTTCGCCTTTCTGCTTTTGCCGGCGATGCTGGCCATGGTTGTTCTGACTCTGGGCCGCTTAAAATATCCCGAACCTCAGAACTTTGAGGTCAAAGAAAAATCTCTGGTAGCCAGGTTCGACCGGCGTTTCTGGCTTTACCTGGTGGGAACTTCTTTTCTGGCAGCCGGTTTTGCCGATTTTCCCCTGCTGGGATTTCATTTCCAGAAAAAGCTGATCTTTAGCGGCGCTTCAATTCCCCTGGTCTATACCCTGGCCATGGGCGTTGATGCGGTGGCCGCTCTGATTTTCGGCAGGCTCTTTGACCGAATTGGCCTGAAAGCCCTGATGATTTCCACCATAATTTCAGCCCTGTTTGCCCCGCTGGTTTTCCTGTCTTATAACCCGGTTCTGATAATCGCCGGGATTGTCCTGTGGGGCGTCGGCCTGGGAGCGCTGGAATCAATCCTCAAAGCAGTGATTGCCAATATTATCGCTCCCGAAAGAAGGGCTACCGCCTATGGCCTGTTCAACGCCATCTTCGGAGCTGCCTGGCTGGCCGGCAGTGCCCTGATGGGCTTCCTTTATGACCGGCAGATTCTGTTTATGGTTCTATTTTCAGTCACGGCCCAGATAACGGCCGCAGCTATCTTCTTCTTCGTTTACCGAATTATCCACCGCCCGGAACCCGGCGTGGTCTGATTGTTCCTGGCTACCTAAAAACCGCGAGAATATTTTGTCCAGAATAATTGGTATAGCTCGCGGTACTTTTCCATGGCCGCCCGGGCAAAATCACCCGTGTACAGGGTCAGGTACTCGTTAACAGTCAGCGGTTCCTTTTCCGGGTTTTTGCTGTTCATGATTTCCAGGACTTTTTTCTCCACCAGGGGCAACTCGGCCAGAGCCCGGTCTTCAAAGGCTCGAACCGTCTCCTCCATTATTTTCTGGTTCTCTCCCCAGCGCAGGATGGCCAGCCTGTTGGTTCGGCGGAAAATCCAGGCCGCCGAGTCTTCCCGGTAACGATGCTGGGCACAGACCTCAAAGGCCGGGGGCAGTGCGGTTACCCCGGCGAAGATGGGAATCCTGGGACTGAGGGCCGGGTTGTCAAAGGCAAACCAGCAGACCGCCCCCACAGCCGGCGGCAACCAGCTTCTTAACTGAATGACCGTGGCATAGGCACAGGCATTGATGGCAATGGTGCGCTGGGGCGAGATGGTACCTGGCTTGAGGGTATTGATTAGATTGATCCAGTCCCGTGACATCCAGTTGCTGACCACCGGGCTCTTGCCCATCTCTTCCGAATTTCTTTTCCGGACCAGAAGATTCTGGGTCATATCGTGCTCAGTACCCTCATAAGTTTCACGGTAAAGCCGCAGGATGTCCCGGACTGAGACCTTCTTTTCGGGCTTGATGGTGAAGGGTAGCTCCTCGGCGTTCAGGTCAAGCTTCAGTGAAGGGGCCAGCTGGCTGAAGACAAAATATTCTCTTATGGCAAAAGCTTTGCGGCCGCCGTATGCTTTCCAGAACTTAAACGGCTCGCCTTTTTTGGGGTCCCACCAGCCCATTTCCTCAGCTACTCTGAAAACGTTATCCGAAGCCAGGTAGTTATTAGAATCCTTTAAGTTCAGTTCGCTTATCCTGGGTATGTTGGCTGAAATGCCTACCTGGTCATCGGGAATTCTCACCGCCGCCCAGACCGCTCCTTTTTCCAGGGGACCGGCACCGAAAATTTCGAAATGCCAGACCTCCTTGCTGTCAGCGATGGTCAGGCATTCCCCGTAGTCTCCATAGCCGTATTGTTTGACCAGTTCCCCGGCCAGCTTGATGGCTTCCCTGGCCGTGCGGCACCTTTCCAGCATCAGCCTTTCCAGCTCTTCAATCATGAACATGCCCTCAGGGTTATAAAGCTCCTGTTTGCCGCCAATGGTGGTTTCGCCGATAGCCAGCCCGAATTCGTTCAGGGCAGGATAGGCTGTGTTCAGGAAAGCGTAGGTTTCGGGAACTTCCGGGATCTCCCCTTTTAGTATTACCCCTCTCTGGTCATAAGGGGTCTCGGTATGCATCTTGCCTTCATAAATCTTATTGGTGCTACCGGGTTTATTCTGGCGGCGGGGGACGATGTTAACCCACTGCCGGTAGTTACCGTCGCAGGTATGGCAGGTAATGACCGAGNNGAGGTCATGACCGAGCCGTCGGTGGAGGCCAGTCGCCCGACCATGATGCTGGTACAACCCCAGCCTTCTTCCTGCTCAACCTGGGAACCGGCCTCTGTAGGCCGGCCGCTGAGCGAAAGAAAAATTAACAGCAATCCCAGGCTAAGGCCGGCCATCAGGATTATTTTGGGTGTTTTTTTAATCAGCATAATCAGCTCCTTGCCAGTTGAATTGAGAATTTCATTATCTTTTTTGCCCGGCAGGCTGTCAAATCATTTTATCTTTATATTTCCTGTTTATAAATTGATCCGGTCTGAATTAAAATAAGGGTAGGTCTTTTGAACTATGCGGGTCAGCTTCAACCAGCCAGCTTTTATACCCTGGGGTGGCTTTTACGGCCGCCTGCTTCATTCTGACCTGATGATATTCCTGGACAGGACCCAGTTTGCCCGGGGCTTCACCTTCGTCAACCGCAACCGCTTGAAAGGCCCGCAGGGTGAAATCTGGGTAACCGTGCCCATCAGGAAGAAAGGGCTGGGCCTGCAGAAAATTAATGAGCTGCATCTGGCCAGAGCGGAAAGCTGGGATATCAAATTCCTATCTTTGCTCCGGCATTATTATGGACACTCGCTTTATTATGAGCAGACCATTGCCGACCTGGGGAGAATATTAAAAGAAGCGGGCGACCACTTTCTCCAGCTGGCTGTTCAGACCTCACGCCTCCTGGCTGATTATTTCGGACTGGAAATTCCTTTTCGTCTGCAGTCGGAACTGGGCCTGGAGCTTAAAGGAACAGAGCTTCTGGTGGAGTTAGCCCTCAGGGTCGGGGCCGGGGAAGTTCTCCTCCCCTACCTGGCTGACCGCCATCTTAATCTGGAAGCCTTCAACCGGGCCGGACTACAAGTGATTTACCTCAAATATGACCAGGTGCCCTATCCCCAGTTCTGGGGCCACTTTATAGCAAACCTGTCGGCAGTTGACCTCTGGTTATGCTGCGGGCCGGAAGGCCTCAGGAATATCAAGCAAAGCTCCCGCCTTCTCCGGGCTTGAGCCGGAGACTTCAGAGAGTCCCGGGCCCGAGAGAACTCTGTCCATCCTGGAAAATCAGGAATTCCCTGGTCAGGGCATAAACAGAATTCTGAAGACCGAGCAACCTTTCTGCCACATCCTGGATTCTAATCGGCTTCTGCGGTTCAAAATCGATAAAAAACCACAGCTTTTTTCGAGAAGCAGACAGCCGCAATTTAACTTTTCCCTGATATTGTTGGGACAGCTGGTACAGGGAATCCTCGGTCAATTTTTCATTCAGGCTTTCTATCCCGGCCACGTCCGGGTCTAATAAATCCAGGGTGTAAACCAGGGCCTTGATATCCTGAAAAAGCGGCCGACAATCCGGCCTACACCGGCGCAGACTCCGGAATTTCAGGCCCTCGGGCAAAAGGGTGTTGATTGTTCCCAGAAATTCTTCCTCTGAAATATTCTCCAGGGCTTTGAATTCCATGACTTCAGCCCGGGCCGCCATTCCCAGCGGCAGGGCCGGTCCGAAGGTTAGTAGCATCTTGGGATGAAAACCACGGGAGAAAGCCATCTGCCAGCCGGCGCGTCTTATGGCCCTTTCCAGCTGGTTGAGCAGGTCATTGTGCGAGATAAAGCGGAAAGGACCGTCTTTCTGATAAACAGCCCGGTAGCGGACTGGTTCGGCCAGGATTTCTCCTTTTTCTTCAAGTAATTCCACCCCGGGACTGGATGCTTCGACCGGGGGCCTAACACGGTATTGGGGCCAGTCACAGGCCTGACACTGTCCGCAGACCTTTTCCTGACAGGATTCGGTATACCGGGCTTCCCTGGCAGCCTTCAGTTCTTCCAGAAGATATGACTTTTTTAGCCCGGGGTTGACAACATCCCAGGGCAGGGCCGCTTCGGGGTCGATCGCCTGGAGATATTTTTTATAATCCAGGCCGGCTTTGACAAAAGCTTTTTCCCAAAGCTCAAAATTGAACTGGTCGAGCCAGCCGTCGAAACGAGCCCCCAGGCGGTAGGCTTCCAGCAGGACTTCTCCCAGGCGCCGGTCGCCCCGCGAAAAAACCGCTTCCAGGATGGAGGTTTTTATCCGGTGTTCTTTCAACTCCACCTTTTTCCAGCGGCCGATGTTGCTCTTGATGTATTCCTGTTTTTGCTGCAACAATTTTTCCTCATCCATAGCCAGCCACTGGAAAGGGGTATGGGGCTTGGGAATAAACGAAGAAACGCTCAGGTTGATGGCCGGCTGACTGCCCAGGATTTTCTGCCCCAGCTCTACCAGTCGCCCGATTAGGTTGATGATAGCTTTGATATCTTCGGCCGTCTCGGTTGGCAGGCCGATCATGAAATAGAGTTTCAGCAACCGCCAGCCATTTTCAAAAGCATAGCGGGCGGCGGTCAGCAGCTCTTCATCCGATATCTTTTTGTTGATAACCCTCCTGAGCCGCTCACTGCCAGCTTCCGGAACCAGGGTAAATCCGGTTTTCCGGATCCTGACAATATTCTCCACCACTTTTCTGGACAGTCGCCCCGGTCTCAATGAAGGCAGGGAAATGGCAATTTTTTCTTTTTCCAGCCAGGGCAACAGAGTTTCCATGGTTTCTTCCAGGAAAGGATAATCGCCCACCGACAGAGCATTAAACGACAGGTCTTCATAGCCTGTAGCCTTCAATCCCTCCCGGGCGGTCTTGATGGTTTGTCCCGATGTTCGCAAACGGTAAGGGAAGTAAATGCTGGCCGCCTGGCAGAAACGACAGTTCTGGGGACAGCCTCTGGCCACCTCCACCTGCAAACGGTCAAAAACACTCTGGACGTTGGGAACGATGAACCGGTCGGGAGCCAAGGCTCTTCCCAGCGGGTAGACCAGACGTTTATTAATCACTTCGGGAAATCCGGGAAGGGGCCGGGGAACCAGCAGAAAACTCCTGGGCTGGGGCCGGGCTTCATAGAAAGACGGCAGGTAAAGACCGGGCAGGTCGGAAAATCCCCTGACCAGCTCTTCCCTGTTCCTGACCACATCCTTCAGCTCCAGATAGCGGTCTATTATTTCCAGAATCAGGTCTTCTCCCTCGCCCAGGGCAAAAATATCGATAAAATCCGCCAGGGGTTCAGGGTTGAGGGCCACCGGTCCGCCGGCAATCACCAGAGGCTGCCTGAGGTCACGGTCGCGGGCCAGGAGCGGAATCCGACCGAGGTCCAGAATACTAACCAGGTTGGTATGATTCAGTTCGTAAAGAAGAGAGAAGCCGACGATATCAAACTGAAAAAGAGGTATCTTGTTTTCCAGGCTGTACAGCGGCAGGTCGGCAGCTCGCAGACTGGCTTCCAGGTCCGGCCAGGGGGCATAGACTCTTTCGGCCAGGACTTCGGGTCTCTGATTTAAAACCTGGTACAGAATCCTTTGCCCGAGGTAAGATAGGCCAATTTCATAAACTTCGGGAAAAGCCAGGGCCACCCTGACTTTCACCCGGTCTGGGTCTTTCTTTATCTGATTCCATTCTCCCCCGGTATAGCGTCCGGGTTTCTGCACCTGGCGCCACAGGTACTCCAGTTTTTTCAGGTCCAGCGGTTGTACTGTTTTCATCTCTCTCTTTCCCCGGAGAATTTAAATGAAGGCGAAGCGGCGCATTCGCACATTTATGACCAGGCTGCAGGCCAGAAAGTTGGACAGCAAGGACGAGCCCCCGTAACTCAGCAAAGGAATCGGTATTCCGGTAATCGGGAAAAGGCCGACCAGCATCATCACGTTGATCAGGAACTGACCGCTGATCATCATGGCCACCAGGAAAGCCAGGTAAACCCCGGCCCGGTCCGGAGAGAGCCAGACGGTGGAAAAGAGCCTGTAAAGAAACAGGAAATAGAGGGCAAAAACAACCAGCAGGCCCAGGAAACCCATTTCTTCGGCTATTACCGCCATGATAAAGTCGGTATGTCTGGCCGGCAAAAACCTCAGCTGGCTCTGGGTCCCCTTATGATAACCTTTGCCGGTCAAACCACCCGAACCGATGGCAATCTTGGATTGCCTCAGTTGATAACCGGCCCCTCTCGGGTCCTGGTTAGGGGTGAGCAGGGTTTCAATTCTCTTTTTCTGATAATCTTTCAGGGCTAGATTCCAGCCACCCACTCCAGCTATCAGGGAGACGACGAGGATGATAATCACATATTTTTTCTTGATTCCAGCCAGAATGTAGGTTCCGATCAGAATCGGGATATAAGTCAGGGCCGTACCCAGGTCAGGCTGCAGAGCGGTCAGGAAAGCCGGCAGTCCGACCAGAGTCGAACTCAGGACGAAGGCCTTAAAGGACATGCGGTCTTCCCGGTATTCAGAAAAAATCCTGGCCAGGACCAGGATGACGGCAATCTTGGTCAGCTCCGAAGGCTGGACCTGAAATGACCCCAGGACAATCCAGCTTCTGGTGTTGGCCACCACCCTACCGAATAGCAGCAGGCCCATAAGAATCAGGTTCATAAGAACATACAGCGGAATAGAAATGGAAAGCAGGAATTTGTAATCTATCATGATGGCCACCAGCAGAGCCAGCAGGCTGACCAGAAGGAAGGCTATCTGCCGCCAGACAAACTGGCTGGCCTGAAAATAGATGGCGCTGTAAACAAACACTATTCCGATGATGGAAACGAGTACCATCAGCAGAATAGTCAGAACGTCAATCTCTCTGAATATCCGTCTGTCTAACATATTTTTCTCTATAAGCCTTAAAGATCTGACCGGCGATGGGTGCAGCAGTCTGGCCGCCCATTCCTCCGAATTCGACCAGGACCGTAACCACAATTTCCGGATTATCACGCGGGGCAAAGCCGGTGAACCAGGAATGGGTTTTCTTTAATTCACCGCCCCTCTGGGTTAACCTCTCGGCCGTCTCCCGGCTGATGAGCTGGGTAGAGCCGGTTTTTCCGCAAACATCGAACCCCGGCTGGTAGGCTCCCTGTCCGGTCCCCTGGTTGTTAACCGAACGCCACATACCTTCTACCACTTTTTCAATAATGGATTCGGGCAGGTCGATTCGGCTGACCGCAGGTTGGTCTTCTCGACTTTTTACCAGATGCGGTCTGATTTTCTTCCCGCGGCTGGCTACCAGCGAGGTCAGGTAAGCCATCTGCAAGGGAGTAACCAGCAGCGGTCCCTGGCCAATGGCCACAGAAATCGTTTCCCCCGGAAACCAGGCCTGTCGCAGAAATTTTCTTTTCCAGTCAGTGCTGGGCACCAGCCCTTCTTTTTCACCCGGCAGGTCGACTTCGGTCTTCTGTCCGAGACCCATCATCCTGGCGTATGCGGCAATGGTATCAATGTCCAGTCTCCGTCCCAGCTGATAAAAATAAACGTTGCAGGAATTCTTTATGGCCTCGGGCAGATTAAGCAGGCCGTGGCCCGGTTTGAACCAGCAGGCAAATTCCTTGTTATAAATCTCTATGGAGCCGCTGCAAAAGAAAGTTGAGTTCTCGGTAATAACTCCTTCGTTCAGGGCAGCCAGGGCCATCACGATCTTAAAAGTCGAGCCGGGAGAATACAGACCACGGATGACTCTGTTCTCCAGGGGTTTCCCCGGGTCATTGATGATGGCCAGCCATTCATTGGCCGAGAAACGGCTGATAAAATGATTAGGGTCATAGGAAGGAGAACTGGCCCAGACCAGGCAGTCTCCGCTCCTCGGGTCCAGGGCTACGATGGCCCCTTCCCTCCCCAGGAGCAGCTCCTCGGCTTTTTTCTGCAGGTCAAAATCTATGGTCAGTTCCAGGTTGTGCCCGGGCTGCGGTTCCGTCCGGCTGATTTCAGCCCGGGGTCGGCCCAGGCTATCCACCATTTCCTGGACCTTTCCATCCCGCCCGGACAGCTGGTCATTGTACTGTTTTTCCAGGCCGGCCTTGCCCACCATTTCACCGGCCCGCCAGCGTTTTTCCGGCTGGGTTCGGAGTTCGTCGACTGAGACTTCCTGAAGATAGCCAATGAGGTGAGCTCCAGTCTGGCCGAAAGGATAAAACCTTCTGGGTTCCACCTCCAGCTTGATTTCCGGGAATTCATCTTTCCTGGCTTCGATGATAGAAACTTCCTCCAGCTTCAGGTTGTCTTTGATGACGATCGGTTCGAAAGTCGGCAGGAGCCGGTATCGGTCTATTCTCTTTCTCAGGTCTTCCTGGCTCAAACCGAGCAGCTGGCTGAGTCCCTCCAGCGTCCGGTCATAATCGGTGACTGCTTCGCGGACCAGAGATACTTTGAAGCTGGGAACGTTCTCGGCCAGGATGACCTTCTGTCGGTCGAGAATTAGTCCCCGCGGGGCCGACAGCGGAAATTCCCTGATCCGGTTGGCTTCGGCCATCTTCCAGTATTTCTGATGGTCAAGCACCTGGATTTTCCAGTAAAAAATCAAGACCAGAAGCAACAGGGCAGCCAGGACCATCAGGGCTACCTTCGACCGCCTGATGACCACGCTCAAATCTTCGTATATCCTGGCCATGTTAACTGTCAAACCGCCGGGTTAAATTTCTTGGAAAGATTAATTATCAGGCTACCCAGCAGGCCCGAGAACAGTGGTTGAAGATACAGGGCTGGCTGGCTGTAGAGCAGACTCCTTCTGAATATCAGAAAATAAAATATGACCCAGAAAAACAGCTGAAATAAGCTCATGAAAAATAAAAATACAAACCGCTTATAGAAAGTATGGACGTCCAGCCTCTGGCTGAGCCAGCCGGTCAGAAAGCCGGAAACAGTCAGACTCAACCCGGCCAGCCCGAAGACTCCATGAGATAGGGCATCCTGTACCAGGCCGGCACAGGTTCCCATGATCGCTCCGTCCAGCTCGCCATAGAAAACAGCCGTAATAAATACCAGGATGGCGAAGCTATTGACCAGCAAAACCAGGGTCGGTTCCAGCCAGCCCAGCAGGGCATAAAACCCCACCGCCAGAATCAACCCCAGAACCAGGACGAATCCTTTTCTGACCAATTCTTACCTCAGAATCATTTCGCTATTTTTCAAAACCGCCACCAGCTTCAAGTCCCTGATGTTAAAATAGGGCTGGATGACAATCTTCTTGAAAATGCCCTCCCTGGTTGAAACCTGAATTATCCGACCAACCTTGAGACCAGGGGGGTAAATTCTATCAAACCCCGAGGTTTGGACTTCATCCCCCTCAATTCCGGCCGGGGAACTGGCCATAACATACTTGACCAGGCATCTCCCCTGCCCATCACCCGAAAGAATGCCCATCATCCGGTCAGCGCTGGAAATTACCGCCACCCCGCTTTCTTCCGAAGTAATCAGAACCACCCGGGCTTCATGAGCACCGAGCGGTTCGGCCGTCCGGCCGATGAGGTGGCCGTATTTATCGCAGACCGGCAGGTTTCGCCCGAGGCCATCGGCCGTGCCCCGGTTGATTATGATGGAACGATAATAGTTGGAAGTATCGAAACCGATGGTTCTGGCCGGGACCACGCTTCCGGCTATCAACTTCAGGTTGGCCTCGAGCTCCGACTGGCTCAGGCCGAGCTTCAGTTTTTCCTGCAGCAGTTGATTGGCCTGCCTCAGAAAAAATATCTCCCGGGCCAGTTCCTGGTTTTCCTTCTGCACCTGGCTCAGATACCTCAGGTTATTCCAGCCGGAAGCTATCAGTCGGTAACCACCGACAGCCGCCTTCTGCACTGGCGAAAACAGGCTGAACAGAATCTTTTCCAGCAGCGTTTGCCGGCTGCCGAGCGGAATCTGGTAGGAAATTAAAATCAGGTGGAAAAATACCAGCAATCCAGCTACCAGAAATCTATTTTTTAAGAGGCGGGTCGGAGACATCAAAGCTCAGTTGTGCTCATCACTCCAGCGATATTTTCTTCAGCAGGTCGATATCCTCCAGCAACCGGCCGGCACCCATGACCACCGAGGTCAGCGGGTCTTCGGTGATGAATACCGGCAACTGGGTCTCTTCCCTTATTCTTTTATCCAGATTCTTCAACAGCGAACCGCCGCCGGTCAGGATGATGCCGCGGTCGATGATGTCGGCCG
>DMVN01000017.1 GCA_003476685.1 Acidobacteriota bacterium
GATACCCATGGCCGCAAAGACCACGGCGAATTTTTCTTCCTTGCCCAGGACTCTGGCCTGACGGGCAACCTGGGCAGCAATGCGGGGATGGGGCAGGCCGCTGCCGGAAAATATCGGCAGCTTCTGTCCGCGGACCAGCGGGTTCATGCCATCGATGGCCGAAATTCCGGTCTGGATGAACTCGGAAGGATAATCGCGGGCGTCGGGGTTGATGGGGCTGCCGTTGATGTCCAGTCGCTTGCGGGCGATGATCTGCGGACCGTTATCCCGCGGTCGGCCGGAGCCGTCGAACACCCGGCCGATGATTTCTTCCGAAACCGGCAGCTGCTGGGAACGGCCCAGGAACCTGACGCGGGATTTATCGATGTCCAGGCCGACCGTTCCTTCGAACACCTGGACCACGGCCTGTTCGGTCGAGACTTCCAGCACCGTCCCGCGGCGCAGGTTGCCCCGTGAGTCTTCTATTTCCACCAGCTCGTTGTATTTGACCTCGGCAATCTTTTCCACGATGACCAGGGGGCCGACGATGTTGGAAACGGTTAAATATTCTTTGTGCATGCCACTCACCTTTTAAGCCTGAAGGGTCTTGAACGAAGCGTCCACTTCTTTTTCCACCTGAAGCAGGGCTTCTTCATCCTCAGGCAGGTATTTCATCTTGGAAATCCGGTCGCGGACTTCCAGGGAAACGATGTCACTGAATTCCCGGCCCTCGTCCAGGGCCTGGTTGGCCCGGTGATGAAAATGCAGGATGGTGCGCAGCATCAAGTACTGCTTGCGCATCGAAGTGTAGGTGTCCTGCGGATGGTAGGCGTTCTGGTGCAGAAAATCTTCCCGGATGGAACGGGCCGTTTCCAGAATCAGTCTTTCCTTGAAGGACAGAGATTCCAGTCCGATCAGCCTGGCAATTTCCTGGAGCTCGGCTTCCAGTTCCAGGAGTTTCATCGCTTCCTGGCTGAGCTCCACGAAATCTTCGGCCACCTTTTCGGCGAAATACTTTCTCAGCGATTCACGGTAGAGGGAATAGCTCTGCAACCAGTTGATGGCCGGGAAATGTCTCATGTTGGCCAGGCGGTCATCCAGGGCCCAGAAGACTTTAACCACTTTCAGGGTGGCCTGGACCACCGGGTCCGACAGGTCACCTCCGGGCGGGCTGACGGCCCCGATAACGCTCAGGGCGCCGATTCTTCCCTCAGAACCAGGACAGATAACCTTGCCGGCCCGTTCATAAAATTCGGCCAGGCGGCTGGCCAAATAGGCCGGGTAGCCTTCGTCGCCGGGCATTTCCTCCATCCGGCCGCCGATTTCTCTCAGGGCTTCGGCCCAGCGAGAAGAGGAGTCGGCCATCAGGGCCACCGAATAACCCATGTCGCGGAAATATTCGGCAATGGTCATGCCGGTATAGATGGAAGCTTCACGGGCCGCCACCGGCATGTTGGAAGTGTTGGCGATTATGACCGTTCTTTCCAGCAACGGCCGCCCGGTGTTGGGGTCCTTGAGTTCCGGGAAGCTCAAAAGCAGGTCGGCCACCTCGTTGCCCCGCTCGCCGCAGGCCACGTAGACTATAATCTGGGCATCAGACCACTTGGCTAACTGGTGCTGGACGACGGTCTTGCCGCTGCCGAAGGGCCCCGGGACACAGGCTGTTCCGCCTTTGGCCAGGGGAAACAGGGTGTCGAGTATTCTCTGGCCGGTTATCAGGGGTTCAAAGGGCATCAGCCTCTCTTTGACCGGGCGCTGCTTTCTAACCGGCCAGACCTGGAACAGGTTCAGCTCTTTTACTTCACCCGATTCCTTTTTGATCCGGCAGACCACGTCGGTCACCAGGAATTCTCCTTCTCTAATCTCAACGATTTCCCCGTCGCCATTCTCCGGCACCATGATCCGGTGCTGAATGAGAGGCGTTTCCTGGACGTAGCCGAGAATATCCCCGGCCAGGACTTTATCGCCCTTCTTTTTTATCGGTTCAAAACCCCAGCGTTTCTCCCGGTCAAGAGCCGGGATCTCAATCCCGCGCGACACGAATTCCCCGTAACGGGCTCTGATCACGTCGAGCGGGCGCTGGATGCCGTCATAAATCGAGCCCAGCAGGCCCGGACCCAGTTCTACCGACAGCGGCTTTTCAGTCAGAGAAACCGGCTCTCCCGGACCCACTCCGGTAGTATCTTCATAGACCTGGATGTAGGCCTGGTCGTTGTTGAGCTCAATGATCTCACCGATCAGCCCCAGGTGTCCCACCTTGACCATGTCGTACATCTTGGCCCCGAGACACTCGGAAGCCACCACCAGGGGGCCGGCCACCCGGATAATCTTACCTTGTTTCATTTTCTTTCCTTCCTCTGGTAAAGAGTGCATCCGAACCTATGGCTTTGATGGACAGCTCCCGCATCAGGTTTTCCACCGATTCGGAGCTGGCCCGGAAATCGGAAAAGCCAACACAGACCGGAGCAAATTTATGGCTTAATTCTGCCACCTCAGGTTTCAGGCTATCCAGCCAGGTTTCCTGAATGAGGCAGATGGCATATTTTTCCTGAACTACCTGGGCCAGCATGGTCCTGGCCTCTTCCGTGCTGGCCGGAGTTAAAACGGTCAGACCGAAGACCTTAAAGGGTGCGACCAGGTCCCGGTCGCCGATTATGGCTATTTTACCGGCTTCAGACATAGGTCTGGCTTATCCTTTCTTTCAGGAATGAGACCGGAAGTTCCAGGAATTTTCCGGCCAGAACTATCCGGACCAGTTTCAGCTCATGCCGCCGGGCCAGGCCGTAGGCGAACAGAGGTTCCGGCCCGAAGGTTATCTGCCTGGCCTGTCTCAGGTAGGCCAGGGACAGATTTTCGATTTCCCGCTCCAGGCCGACCAGGCTTTCCCTGGAAGCCAGGAATTCGCTGGCTATCTTCCAGAGGTCGCCGTACTGACCGGCCCGTAGAGACTGATAAAATTCCTCGTTGGAGGAATCATAATTTTCCAGGAATAATTTTTTCTCCAGTGATCCGCCGGGGAGAATGTTTTCTTCCAGCCGGCTGGCTGGAAGTCCCAGGTAACGGCAGCGGCAGAAGAGCTTGAGGTTGGCCAGGTCCAGCCGCAGCCGGAAGTAGTTACGGATGAAAAGATTTTCAACCCGGTCCAGGTACCGGGCCATCTCGGCTGGATTCTCGCCGGCCAGGTAAGCATGGTAAAGCTCTCTTTCCAGAAAGAGTTCTTCCAGGTTGAAGTCCAGGGCCATTCTTTCTTTGAGCAAAACCCGGTCCAGCTGGTCTGGAGTCTTTACCAGGAGCAGATCCTCTCCAAACTTCCCGGCATCGGAGATTAACTCCAGAGCCCGCCCGGCCGTCTCAGCCTCAGTCGCTTCCCGGAAAACCTGGTATGGAATAAGATAGTTTTCCAGAGCCCGGACGCGTCCGACGGCAAAGGCGTAATCCAGAGCAGTCACCTTGTTGGTCATCTCAAATTCTCAGCCACTCCAGAACATCGTTCTCCACGGCCTGGGTTAGTTCTTCCAAAAGCCGGTCAGAAGGCAGGTTTTCCTGCCTGACCCCATCGCGGGAGATAATTTCTTTCTTCAGTCTGGCCTTTTTTAACTCATCTTTCTGCAGGGCCGCCGCCAGCACCCTGTTGATCAGGGCCCTCCTGGTTTTTAAGAGCTCCATCCTCTTCTGCAGCTGGGCCTGGGTAATAATCCGGCTGGCTTCCAGCCGGGCTTCAACTTCGGCCTGGCGCAGCATGGCCTCGGCCTGTTCCCGGGCTTTCTCTCCGGCTTCTTTCTTTATCTGCTCCGCTTTCTGCCGGGCTTCAAACAGGATTCTTTCCGCTTCCTGCCGGGCGTCCAGTTCTATTTTTTCCAGAATTTTTTCCAGGCTCATCTTGTCCCCGGCCGCAATTAAAGTTTAATTCCGTTAAGAATCAGAACGGTGGCCAGCAGGCCCAGGACGGCATAGGTTTCAACCAGAGCCGCCAGAACCATGGGCTTGGTCATTTCTTTGGGTTGCTTGGCCACCATGTAGATACCGGCCGCGCAAACCTTGCCCTGGTGGATTCCGGAAACCAGCCCGGCAAAGGCCACCGGGAAACAGGCAAACATAATCTGTAGACCCTGCTGGACGGTGGGCGCCAGGGCCGTTCCGCCTATCAGGCCCAGCTTCAAGATCACCAGAAAGCCGCTCAGGAACCCGTAGATGCCCTGGGTTCCGGGCAGGGCTGAAAGCAGCAACATCGAACCGAACTTGGATGGGTCTTCGCTCATCACGCCCGAAGCTGCCTGGCCGGCCAGACCAACTCCAATAGACGAGCCAATCCCGGCCAGAAAGACAGCCAGCGCTCCACCCAGGATAGCCAGTGTTAAGCCTAAGCTCATTTTATTCCTCCTGTTAGAGTCCCGGATGATAAATCTATCATCTTATAAACTCCACGTATTTACTTTCCAATTTTAAGGGCTTGAAGGGTTTCCCCCCGGCCTGATAGAACCTGGTAAAAAATTCGACAAACTGCAACCTCATGGAATGGACGAAGGCTCCCAGGAAACTTATCCCCAGGTTAAAAAGATGTCCGCCGATGAAGACCAGAATGGCCGCCAGCCAGCCGACGTAGGGAATTTTCCAGGCAATCTGGAAAAGGTTGTTGACCACCATGGCAATGACTCCGGTGGATAAGCCCAGGGCCAGGATACGGGAATAAGACAGGGTGTCAGCCAGGTAACCGGAAATCCCGTAAAGAGCATAGAGACCGCTGAAAAAGCGGGCCAGCGGATTTCTTGATTTAGAAGTGAAGAAAACAATTCCAGCCGCTCCCAATAAAGCCAGAATCCCGAATACTGGCTTCTTCAGGACCAGGTAGCCGACCAGCGAGGGCAACAGCAACAACCAGCCGCCCTTAACAGCAATAGCCCCGACTTTATTACCACTTCTGTATTCCCGGACCAGGCTGAGGAAGGTGGATAGCATCACCTGAATAAACCCCAGAATCAGGGCCAGAATCATAAAAGGAATCGGGTCTTTTAGGGGATCAATAAGCAACAGCGGTTTTATCGGAAAGCCAAACCAGCCTCCGACCAGTGTTCCCAGGATGATGTTGGAAATTCCCAGATAAACTAAAAGGCGCAAGAACAGTTCTGTGCCTCCCTTGGGCCGGGCCAGCTTCAGGTAAAGCAGGCTCAGCAGGGCCACTACCAGGCCATAGCCGGCCTCACTGACGCACAGCCCGACAAAAACAAAGAAAAATGGCGCCAGGAAAATTGTCGGTTCGATGGCCCGCGGTTGCGGCAGGCCGTACAGGTTGGTAATCACCTCAAAGGGTTTAACAATCTCCGGATTCTCCAGGATGACCGGAGCCTCATCCAGTTCTTCCGGTTTTGGGTCCCTTATATTTAAATAAAGTTGATCCGAATGCTTTTTAACCCGGGCGGCAAAGCTTTCGGCCTCGGCCTCCGGAATCCAGCCTAAAAGGCAGCAGGTTTTTTCAGTCAGCCCGGCCAGGCCGGCCCCGGTCAGTTTTTCTTTTTCACTCAGCAGGACATCATGCACGGCCATCAGAGCCGGGCGGTGAACGGCGAATCCGGCCATATCCTTTTCCAGCTGCTGGGCCAGTCTGAGTTTTTCTTCCCGCTTTTGTTGCAGTTCCACCAGAATGTCGGCCAGCCTTTCCTCTCCCCTGACCCGGCTGAGATAATTCCCCAGGGATATGTAAACCGTTTTGATTTCTGAAAACACCCGGTCCACCTCATCGCGGGCCGTTTGGTGATGAAGAAGGAGAATAAATGCCCGGCTTTTCTCTTCGCTGACCACAAACACTTCAGCCGGCAACTCCCTGACCTGCTCCAGGATTAGACCGAGGTCCTGGGGCTGAATCTGAATGAGCTGGACCTGACAGGACTCCAGCCCGATCAGTTCCCTGAGGGGAACGGCCAAAGCTGCCAGGGGTTTCAAGAATTCCCATTCCCTTTCCAGTTGCTTTACTTCCTGCAGCAGCTCGTTACGCCGGCTTTCCAGCCGTTCATAATCCTCAACTACCTTCTGGTAGCCGAAATCCAGCAGGGCTTTTCTCAATCTGGCCGAGTACTTTGGCTTTTCAGCCAGAATCTTATTCAGGCCTTTCTGCTCTTCCGAGGGAGGCAGGTTCTGCAGAAGTCGGCTGAGGCGGGCCAGCCAGCGGTCGTAGTCCGAGGTGTCGGTTTCAGCCGGCTTCAGCTCCAGCTCCTCATAGGGAACCGGGTCCAGCTGGGCTACTCCCAGTTCCTGAAGATGGGAGAGAAATCCATCCAGCTCTTCCGCCGGCAGCAGGATTTCGAATCTCTTGACCCGGGCGATGGCCATGGTTAAACCTTTCTGGACTCCATAATCTCCAGCAGCCGGGCTACGGTTTTTTCTACCGCTTCCTTGAAGCTGTCTTCTGCTTTCCTGAGGATTTCGGCTTTTTCGGCTTCAGTCTGCCGGCTGAGGTCCTCGGCTTCAGCCCGGGCTCTTTCGACTATCTCTTTTCTCAACTTCTCTGCCTGTTTCCGGGCCTCAGTCAGAATCTTTTTTCTCAGTTCCTCCGTTTCTTCCCCTGCCTGCCTGACCAGTTCGGGCGCAGTCCGGGTGCGGGTTTCCTCTACCAGCTGCCGGGCTCGCTCCTCCGCCTGCCTGACCTGCTGCAGGGCCAGCCCGGCCTCTATTCCCGTCTGGTCCGTTGTTTTTAATTCTTTTTCAGTCATTGGCCACTTCCGCTTTTGATTTCATTTGATTTCAAAAGACATATTATATCCGAATTATCTGCTCTGTTAACCTTTTCCGTCCTGATTTCCAGCCGGGCCGGATGGCCGGCTTCTGTTCAGGCCATAATTTCTTTATAGAGGTAAAAAGCTGTCTCGGGCAGCTTTTTCTTCTGCCAGGTATTAACCAGCTGGAATATTCTCGAAGCCGGTTCCACCGGGGACAGGTTGAACACCAGGAAAGCGCCAGCCTCTCCCAGCTCTTTAAGAAACGGATAAGGCAGGCTCCGGTCAACATGAACAACCAGACGGCCTTTATTTTTTCTTATGTTCTTCAACAGGTCCAGAATCATAATCTCGGAATCTTCATTAAAATTCCTGCTGGACAGATGAACCCAGCAATTCTTTAGACCGATAGAAGCCAGGTTTTCTTCCAGGCTTTGATGATGGTAATAGACAAGGGTGGTGTGGGAGCGGGAAATTTCCTCGGCCAGCCAGCCCAGCTGGTCCAGCGGTCGGGACTGGTCTCGGCTGGACATAAATATGGAATCGAAAACTTCCGGGTTAGCTAAAAGGTCAGGTAGGTTCTGAAGCTGGCCCTGGATAAAATACCCCAGCCTGCAGCCCTTCGGCCTCAAGGCCAGGGCCAGCTGGCTAAAAACCTGGAAATCCGTCCGGGCGACATCAGAGGTATAAAAAGAAAAGGGGAAATCGGCCAGCCGTTCCAGGTCGGCCGGAGCCAGCTTTCCGCTATCAAGCAGGGCAATTTTTAGCTTCCGGGCGCTGGCTTTCTCCAGAATCTGCTCCAGCTCGGTCAAATCATAGAGGTCATCCCGGAGGATAAAGCGGCTGCCTTTTTCCAGAGATTGCAGTTGCCGTTCCAGTTTTTCCAGGGTCATGGAATATAAAACTTAACATCTAAGCCAGGTTATGTCAATCAGACCGGGTGAGAAAACCCGGTTAAAAAATGATCAAAATTTAAGATGTTCTCCGGGCTCAGCCGTAAATCAAGGCCCTTATACCTACGGTCCGAACACCAGCGGGAAAGGCCTTGTTCCTGAGAACAAAAAAGATAATCGGATAGCAATCGGGCTAAAATTTATCTTATAACATAACCGATGATAAGCAGAAACTGACGACTGCGCACCTTAACCGGTGTTCCCTCAAAAGCCAGCGCCGGTCCCCGGTACAGGTCTGGCAGCCCGAGTCCGTAACGGCCTTCTACCGATATCTTTCTTTTATTAACGGCCACTTCAAACCCCAGCCCGAGGACCAGGGCCAGGTCAGTTTTCCGGGTCAGGCTTTTGAGGTCAGCTTCCATTACCTTCTGCTGTATCTGGCCGACTTCTGGCCGGTAAAAAATCTGGCAGCGATGAGACAGGATAAAGGAAAAATCTATCCCCGCCAGTAAATAGGGCCGCGATTTTTTCCAGAAATGGGTCTGCAGGAGCAGCGGAAAGGAAATCTCTTTCAGCTGAAACTCGTAAAGGTAGGAATCAAAGAAACCCGTATCCACCCGGTGCTGCCCGCCGGTTTCTTTATACAGAACCTCAAATTCAAGTTCCAGCACCCCGGACAGTGGAAATTCCAAACCCAGGCCGCCAAAAAAGGAAAACCGGTTATCCTTGAAGGGGCTTAAGGTGCTACCGGGGCTGAAATCAACCGGGTAGATTTCCGGAAAAGGACCGGGCCAGGGCCGGGAAAAGCTGGAAAATACCGGCCCGATGATTCGCTTAAATTCCGCTGATTGGAGCGGCCAGGCTAAAATGATAAGGGCTATTAGAACCAAGCCGACTTTTTTCATTTCCGTCCTCCTGGAGAGAGCAGGCTAAAAAAATTTTCTGCTCTTAAAAAATATAATTCCCGGTGAGCTCTAAGGCAATAGCCACCCGGATGCCCGGCGAAAACGGTCCGGGCAGGTCGAGATTGCGCCTGCCGGCGAAACCGGCTGCTGGTTTGAGCTTCATTTCCCGGTTGAGCCTGAGCCGGCCCTGGGGTATGATTAAAGCGGTTAGGCTTAACCAATGGCTCAGATTAAGAAAAAAGACAGACCTTATCCGGGGAAAACACGGAAGGGTAGCTGTCTGGTTCTATTTTCAGGCGGGATTGATTCAACTACCGCCCTGTTCTGGGCTTTAAGCAGATATAAGAAGGTTCAACCGGTCATCTTTGATTACGGGCAGCGACACCGGGTGGAAATAAAAATGGCCAGGAAGACCTGTGCCCGGCTCGGGCTGGAGCCGAAAATTATTAAACTTGACCTGCGCCAGGTGGGCGGCTCAGCTCTGACCGATGAAAGAATTGAAGTGCCAGGTTTTAGGAAAATTGGCGAGATTAAAAAAGGGCTGCCGGCAACCTACGTCCCTTTCCGCAACGGAATTTTTATCGCTGTAGCAGCCGCTCTGGCTGAAAGCCTGGGAATCAATGATATCATCTGCGGCTTCAATGTCATTGACTCACCCCATTACCCGGACACCACGGCCGCTTTTATCCGGGCCATGAACCGGGCCGTCAACGAAGGGACGGGGGCTAAATTCCGCCGTAAAAAATTCAGGATAATAGCTCCTTTCCTAAAATTGAAGAAAGCAGAAATTATCAAGCTGGGACTGAAGCAAGGAGCCGACTATTCCTATTCTGTAAGCTGTTATTCAGGGAAGGAAATCCCTTGCGGCCGCTGTTCGGCCTGTCTGCTCCGGCAGCAGGCCTGGGCAGAAGTCGGCCAGGAAGACCATCTTCTGCTGCGCCTCAAAAAGGAGGGGAAAATATGAGCTGGAAACTCAGAGTCCGGGACAAATTTTCTGCCGCCCATTACCTCAGGGAATACAAAGGAAAATGCGAGAAGCTTCATGGACACACCTTCCAGGTGGAAGTGGAAATAATGATCAGGGAGCTGGATAAGACTGGAATTGGCATAGATTTTACCGAAATAAAAAAGAAGCTGGCGGAAATTCTCCCGGACCACACCCTGCTTAACGAAGCCTTTGACTTTAACCCCTCGGCTGAGAACCTGGCCCGGGAAATCTACCAGAGGCTAAAAGAATTCTTCCCGGTGACGGCCGTCACCGTCTGGGAGTCGGAGGATGCCGCAGCCACCTACACTGAAGATTAGCGAGATTTTCTTCTCGGCCGCAGGAGAAGGCCTGCGCCAGGGAGAGCCGACCATTTTTATCCGGCTTTCGGGCTGCAACCTGCGCTGCCCTTTCTGTGATACCAAATATGCCTGGAAAGGCGGAAAAGAACTGCGACCCGATGAAATTATCGCTCAGATAGCAAAAATTAAGAAAAATTACCGGGTCAACTGGGTCTGCCTGACCGGCGGTGAGCCTCTGCTTCAGGAAGTGGGCCCCCTGGTTCGATTGCTTAAAAGAAATGGATACAGAATCCATCTGGAAACTAACGGAACAAGGTCCTTAAGCTTCAAACCCGACTGGCTGACGGTCTCACCCAAACCGCCGGATTATCAAGTTACCAGAGATTGCCGGAAGCTGGCCGATGAGCTCAAACTGGTGGTCACCAGAAACCTAAAGCTGGAAGAAGTAAAAAAGCTCAGGCGAGCTTTTTCAGAAAAAATTCCACTTCTTCTTCAGCCTCAATCCGGCACGGCCTGGAGTTATAAACAAGCCTGGAAACTTTACCTGCAGGCTGTCCAGGCCGGGCTTAAAAACATCAGGCTTTCCTGCCAGCTCCATAAAATCTATGCAATAAAATAAATCCCTGCCGTAGAATTTCAAATCCCATCATAATAACTATTAGCTTATCCTCTTAAACTGCAAATTTTATAACTGCCCGTTCTTCGCCCATCGCAGCCACGTGAATAAATTATTAAGGTATCAACAACTGGCAATGATGATCACCAGGCAAATAGTTTTCGCTACCTGCTTCCGATGACCAGGGTAAACGGCCAGACCGGTATCCAGACTTTTCGGACCATAATTTAGCCCCTGGCTCAGGCGGTAATCACATCCAGGGCAGAAGTTATTTAAGGTAAGGCTGTTACAGGGTTATTCATTATCGGGAGCTGAAACTCTTTTCTTAAAAAGATTATGTCCGTTACGGGTCAGGTAAACGCCGAAGAAAATTACTATGGCCCCCAGAATTTGCATGACGCTTATTCTATCGCCAAGAAAGATTACCGCTGTCAGCACACCAAAGACCGGGGTCAGGTTGCTGTAAACTCCGGTCCTGGCTCCCCCTACCCTCTCCACCGATTTGTACCAGACTACAAACCCGAAAACCAGGGCCAGCGAGG
The DNA here is from genome assembly GCA_003476685.1 of Acidobacteriota bacterium. Taxonomy (GTDB): domain Bacteria; phylum Acidobacteriota; class Aminicenantia; order Aminicenantales; family Saccharicenantaceae; genus Saccharicenans. Next base: position 10,930 of record DMVN01000017.1, read on the forward strand.
CTGAATAAACCAGCCCCAGCCAGCCGCCCGGAGTTACCCGGGAAAAATCGGCCGCCGCAAATTCTTTCCAGGCAAAAGGCAGATAAAAGGCAGTTCCGATTATATTGGTCAGAGCCGCCAGCTTCAGGGGCGAGATATTTTTCAGGATGGGTTTAGCAAAAATGGTGTAAAAAGCCCACATCAAACCGGCCAGCAGAATCAGAAAAGCGCCGGACACTTCTGCTCCTTTTAAGTTAAAACCGTTAGGTCGGCCCAGGACAATTCCATAAAAACCCACAACCGAGAGGATGATTCCCAGCCAGCCGGTCCAGCGCAGCCGGTCAAAACCGAACACCGTGCTCAGGACGGCAATAAAAATCGGAGTCATGGCGTTGGCCATAGAGACCAGAGAAGCCGAGGTCCGGCTCAACCCGTTGATGAAGAAAACCTGATAAAGGGTTATCCCGGTTGCAGCCAGAAAAAGAAGTCGGGGCCAGTCTCGGCGGCTGACTTTAAAGCCTTCTCCGCTTCTCCAGACAATAACTGCAAAGATAGAAGCTGAAAGCATAAAACGGGCCAGGTTAAAAGCATGAGGCGGTAGTTCTGAAAAGGCGCGCTTGATGACCGCGACGTTGGCTCCCCAGACCATTGTGGTCAGGATCATCAGCAGGTCGGTCAGGCCAAAGGCCGGGGCTTTCTCTTCGGTCTTATCCTTCGCCCCGAAATCCTTGCCAAAATCAGAAGACACTTCTCCCGCCGGGCCCACCCCTGGTTCCATATCCTTCTTGATTATCTCAGTAGAGACTTCATCAGAAAAGGAATATTCTGACTCAAAATCAGCGTTTACTCCATCCTTACCAGTCACGGAGTCCTTAATCCGGTTGGCGGAGTTAAAGAGAGTTCTGGGACCCTCCTGGTCTCTTCGGTTCTGGTATAAATCTTTCCCGCTCATCTTTTTCCTGTGGTTTCATCCTGTAGTGGGGCAAACCTCTTTACTCGCGAGGGTAACGAGCCTCAACCGTGGATTTAAGGCCGCCCCGGGGCGTGAATTCGCCTCTGACCATGGCCTTTTTCGGCCGGCAGGCTTTGACCACATCTTCCAGGATGCGGTTAACTGCGTTCTCGTAAAATATACCCAGGTTGCGGTAAGCCAGGATGTACATCTTCAGGGACTTGAGTTCTATGACCTTCTTGTCCGGTATGTACCAGAGGGTTATCTTGCCGTAATCAGGCAACCCGGTTTTGGGGCAGACCGAGGTATATTCCGGAATCTCAATTGTGATTTCATAATCAGGAAATTGGTTGGGGAAGGTCTGAAGCTCGGGCAGGCGGGCTTTAAGCCCGGCCCTGGCTTCTTTTTCCCCGTATTCCGGATTTGGCACCTTCTTTTTTACAGCCATTTTCCTTCTCACTTAAATAGTTAATTTTCAATCATTAATAATAGCCCAAATTCTACTTACCGGCAACCGGGCGGTTCATGGGTCCTGGCCGCTTAAGGTTCTAAGGCTTATCCCGGGGAACAGGATTCATCAGGAAACAGAAACCGAGTTCAATTCCCGGTCAGCCCGGAAGACCAAGCATCTTTTCCACCGCCGGCCACAATTCCACAAATGGTCCCACCGGAAATAATTGGGCGTTAATCGAGATCATTTATAAAGGAATCACCCGCCGGCTCGAATATGATAATTCGTGGGACAGGTATCGTCACAGCCACAATCAGCAAATTACTATTTTATTAAAGCCTGGAACTCTAATATAATCATCAGTCGCCGAGACAACTAACCAAGACTCATTATTGGCAAATGGTTTAGGAGGAAGACGAATGGCGGAATGCCGGGTAGAAAAGAACCTCAAAAGATGCAACTGCTCATGGGAACCCTGCGAGCGCAAGGGGATCTGCTGTGAATGTCTGGTTTACCACTGGAGTCACCGGGAGCTGCCAGCTTGCTTTTTCCCCGACGATATTGAAAAAACTTATGACCGCTCGCTGGAAAGGTTCATAGAGATTTATAAAAACAAAAAATAGCTGCCAAAAGGATAATGACCCACATCATTGCCAGGTGCAGCCCTCTCTTAAACCGCGCTCGCTCATCAAAAGTGTTTCCAGATATTCTCAGGACATCCAAAAATCGCCTTACCTTGGTAGTTTTCGCTCTTGCCAGTGATTGTCACTCCCAGAGTCTGTCCTGTTTTATGAATACTGCAGTCAATAACTAAGCTCTTCAAAATCAGCTTGTTTCTTGTTATGAATCAGCTAAAATCATCAATAAAGAGAAGAAGAAGCGTAATTCTTAGCCTCCGACAACCCAGAAAACGAAACTGAATCCATAAAAACCAAAATACAGAGCACGCTTACTTGTATCACAAAGGTAACCCGCAGGAAATTCGGAAAAAGCCCGGCTCAGGAAGTGTGGTCGTGGATGATACGCCAGCCTTCGGGAAACCGCTTCAAAATCAAGGTAAAAACTCCGCCCTTCTTTTCATCCTGGACGGTAACACTCCACCGGCCCAGGACATAGGCACAGTCTTTGCTGAGCACGTTGACCTCAATATCAGAAAAATCCAGCTGGCCCATCTTCTCGCCAGAATAACTTTTCTGATACCGCTCAAGGAGGATATCCCAGCCACGGACCCTGCTGGCCCCCGACTGAAAGGTCAGCTCAGCCGATTTCCAGTAATAGGCCATATACCCTTCAAGATCGCCCCTGTTCCAGGCTTCTTTCTGCAATTCCAGAACCCGCAGTATCTCCTCACTGTCTTGCTGGTACTGGCCGAAGCAGGCCGGAGCGCACAATCCGGAAATTAATAAAATAATTATGGCTATATCATATTTTCTCATTTCCTCTCCTTTCTATTCATTTTTTTCATAATTCTGCGAGGACAGACAGAATCATATAACCTAACGGAGAAAAAGGAAATAATAATTAACAACCCGGAAAAAAATCTCATTGGTTGGTTTCGCTCTGCCAAAACTTTCTTTGTCCCACAGGGAATCCAACCAAAAATGAGGCGCCGGCTATATCAATAGCCCGGGTAAATGCTTTATAATTATTTGATAAACAACAAAAAAAGGAAAGGTTATGAACGAGAAGAAATTTCCGCATCTTTACGGGCCGGTGCCGTCCCGGCGACTGGGTTATTCCCTCGGGGTGGATTTGCTCCCGTTTAAGACCTGCAGCCTGAGCTGTGTCTATTGCCAGCTGGGCCGGACCAAAAAAACCACCATCAGGCGCAGGCAGTTTTTTTCAGAAAAACAAATTCTGGAAGAAATAAGAGATTTTCTTAAAACCGGAACCAGGGTTGATTTCATTACCTTTTCGGGTTCGGGCGAGCCGACCCTTAATAAATCAATCGGCCGGCTAATCAGAAAGATAAAAAAAATGACCGGGATTCAGGTGGCTGTTCTAACCAACAGCACCCTGCTTTCCCGTCCCGAGGTCAGAAAAGAACTGGCCGCCGCCGACGTGGTTGTGCCGTCCCTTGATGCCGCCACGGAAAAGGTTTTTAAGAAAATAAACCGGCCGCATCCCTCGTTACAGGCCAGAAAAATCATAGAAGGACTGGTTAAATTCAGACGCCAGTTCCGGGGACAAATCTGGCTGGAAATACTTCTGGTCAAAGGCATTAACGATTCTCCCGCTCACCTGAAAAAGCTCGGGGACGCTGTTGAGAGAATAAAGCCGGATAAAATTCATCTCAACACCGTAGTCCGACCACCGGCCGAGAAAATGGCTAAACCCCTCTCCCCTGTAGAGCTGAACAGAATAAAAGAATTTTTTGGAGAAAAGGCGGAAGTGGTGGCCAGCTTTAGAAAGAAAGAACAGGAAACAGCCCCGAAAAATATCTCACAGGCCATCCTGTCAATCGTCCGCCGCCGCCCCGTCTGCCTGGAAGACCTGGAACATTCTTTAGGACTAACCAGGGAAGAACTGATCCTGGATATCCAGAGGCTTCTGGAGCAGAAGAAAATCAAAATGGTCCGGCATCTTGAACGGGATTATTTTGAACCTGCCTGAGACCGAGACCATAGCCGGGAATCCTGCCATCCCTTCCCCCTTTTGGCTTCCTCCGCCCCCCCCGCAAATGCACAGGTACCCGTTCTCATTAAGACGCTACAACCTTCTTGCCGCCACTCCTGATATTTTTTACTTCCAGGGTGCTCGCTCGCTATTTCCCGGGACTCCACCTGCGGCTGCCGGCGGACGGGCTGACCGCTATCTTTTTATCCTTCGGCCGCCTGCCAGCAACGGCGCGCTCCTTCTTTCCTGCTGCTAAACCTTTTAATTTTCCTTTGAAATTTAAGGGCAAAATTTTATAAAATAAATCCGTAAAAGCAAAAAGGAGGCCTACCAATGACCATGCTTAAGGGTATTGAGGGCATTGGCGAAGTATTTATGAACAAGCTCAAGGAAGCTGGGGTTTACAACACCAAGCAGTTACTCCGGGCCGGAGCTACTCCCGCCGGCAGAAAGGAACTATCAGAAAAGACCGGGCTGAGCGAAGCCCAGATACTGAAGTGGGTGAACCGGGCTGACCTGATGCGAATTCGGGGGATTGGCGAAGAGTACAGCGACCTGCTGGAAATGGCTGGTGTTGACACGGTGGTGGAATTGGCCCAGAGGAATGCCAGCAACCTCCACCAGAAGCTCATGGAAATAAACGAAGAGAAGAAACTGGTGCGGCGGGTGCCCGCTCTGAAGATGGTGCGCTACTGGATTGAGAGGGCCAAGAAGCTCCCGCGGATTGTTACCTACTGAACTTCCGCCCCGGCCAGAGCTTATCAATCTTTTTGGTATTTGACGGATTTAAGCCTTCTCCTTGATTACCGGCTGCGGCGAGCAGCAAATATATGAACACACATTCATATGTTCCTGCCTTTTAATCTATTTTCTTTACTTTTCCCCCGGCTTTCGCCCCTGCTCTCGACCGGAGGCCTCAGGCCCGCCACCCCTTATTCAGGAGCCCGGTTTATATTTTTTCTTGAAAAAGTAATAGGCCGGGATTCCGGCCAGGACTGTCAGAATGGCCACGGCTGAAGGTCCCGGACTCTGCAGCAAACCCAGTCCCAGGATTCCCACCCCGGCCACAAGGTAGATGACCTGCACTACGGGGAAGCCGGGCAAACGCAGGTTTTCCGGGTGACGCTTCCTCAACCTGAAAACTCCCAGAACCGCCAGCAGCGGGAAAATCCCCAGCGAAAAGCCCATGTAGGTCAGGATATGTTCGAAAGTGCCAGAGACCAGGATTACCGCGGCGATGGCTCCCTGGAGCCAGATGGACAGGGCCGGCACCCTGGTCACCGGGTCAACCCGGGCCGCAAAAGGAAAAAAGAGTTTATCCGAAGCCATGGCATAATAGACTCTGGGCCCGATGATTATGAAGGCGCTGAGCGAGGAGAAAAGGGCGAAGGCCATCAGGATGGAAATAAATTTCTCCCAGCCGGCACCGAGAAGTTGGCCAGCGGCCAGCCCGCCCACTGAGATTACACCCTTCATTTCCGCCGGCGGAATGGCGTAGATAAAAAGCAGGTTCAGGCTCAGGTAAAGCAAGATGACCACTGCCGTTCCCAGCAGAAGGGACAAAGGCAGGTCCCGCCTCGGATTTTTTATCTCTGAACCCAGGTAGGCCGAGGCATTCCAGCCGCTGTAAGCGAACATTATCCACATCAAAGACAGGCCAATTACCTTGAGCGAGGAAAAATCGGCTGGCAGCCAATCACCCGCCGTCAGGTGCTGCCAGTGGCCTTTCCCGCTGGCCAGTCCGATCACGACCAGGAACAGAATCAATAACACCTTGCCCGCGGTCAGAACATTCTGCACCCTGGCTCCGGGCTTCAGCCCACGGACATGGATCAGGGTAAAAAGCAGGATTATGGACATGGCCAGGGCTTTTTTGGTGACCACCGGCGGGACGGTAAAGCCGAGGTTAAGGGGCTGGTCCAGGGCCGGGAAAGCCCGGGCCAGGTACTCGCTGAAACCAACGGCCGAGGCGGCGATGGGAGCGGAAAAACCCACGAAAAACGACACCCAGCCGCTGAGAAAGCCAGCCAGAGGATGGAAGAGGCGCGACAGAAAATAATACTCGCCCCCGGCCCGGGGAAAGGCCGCCCCCAGCTCTCCATAGCTTAAGGCCCCGCAGAGGGCAATCAACCCGCCCAGAAGCCACAGGGCGAGCATCAACAGCGGATGCCCCAGGTCTCTGAGCAACAGCCCGGAGGTGGTGAAGATGCCGGCCCCGATCATGTTGGCCACCACAATGTTGCTCAGGGTGACCGGTCCCAGGCTCTTTTTGAGTTCCTGGTCGGAATAACCGGCCTTGACCATCTTCAGTCTCCCTCGCCACAGATGTCAAAAATCTACTTTAAGGTCGTCCAGGGGTCAAGGACTTTTTGCTCAGTTTACCTCTGTCGCGGAATCCTCCTCAAATATATCCTCTGCCATTTGAATTTTTCCCTATAGCGGAAAATTACCCCGGGAATAACAATCGGCCTTCAAAAACCGGCAGAAATTTCTGGTGGAGAAAGCCAGAGCCGGACTGGGTTAAGGACACAATCCCCAAATTTTTCGTTTTCTTCAGCTATCTCCATGTTTTTCCTGCTCTGAGTCTGTCTTTTATTCAACTCCCAACGAAACGACCAGGCCCGGTCGCTCAGCCCTCACCACCCTCACCAGAAGTTTTGACAGCGACCCGGTTTTTGTGATACTTGAGAGAAGTAATCTCGGGTTGAGAACCCTGCTGAAGGAGAGGCCATGGGGAAGGTAATTAAGACTGTCCTGATTTTTATAGGCTTCTATTTTCTCCTGGCCGGCTCCCCGGCCGCCAACCGCCTCCAGGCCCAGGAAGTCCGCCTGGACGTGCCCTTCGTGCCCACACCTTACGAAGTCATTGAAGATATGCTCCGCTTCGCCGAACTTAAAAAGGGAGACGTCCTCTACGACCTGGGCTGCGGCGACGGGAGAATAGTGATTGAAGCTGCCCGTCGGGCAGGCATCCGGGCTGTAGGCATTGACATCGATCCCCAGCGAATCAAAGAAAGCCGGGAAAATGCCCGAATCGCCGGAGTAGACCACCTGGTCGAATTCAGGCGGGCCGATATCTTCCAGTCAGATTTAAGTGAGGCCACGGTAATCACCATGTATCTTTTGCCCGACGTCAACATCCGCCTGCGGCCGACGATACTGAGCCTGAAACCCGGGACCAGAATTATCTCCCATCAGTTCGACATGGATGAGTGGCAGGCCGACCGCATGACTTACGTTCCGGTTGACCTTTACGTTCACACCGTTTTCCTGTGGACCGTTCCGGCCAATGTTTCTGGCGTCTGGGACTGGAGCCAGAAACTCGGGCCGAAGAAAACCGACTGCCGCCTGGAAATCAACCAGAGCTTTCAATATTTCAGCGGTAAGCTCTACCTGGGAGACCAGGTTCTCTCCATCCCGGCCACCAGGGTGGAAGGCCCGCGGCTGGAATTTTCGGTAATCCTGCCCGAAACTGACGATACGGAGCTGGTCTTCAGCGGCCAGGCCGAAGGCGACCGCCTGACCGGGACCGTCACCCAGATTCAAGGCAAGAAGAATTCCCGCCAGTCCTGGACGGCCGTTCGCCGCCCGGGGACGGCCGGGCCCATAGACCGCTGACCGCGATTAAAATTCTGCGATGAGCCAGCAGTCCGCGCTTAAAATCATTCCTTATTATTTCTTCTTAAAACTGAGCGAAATTCCCGCCCGGCTGCTGGTCTCAATCACCGTTTCCAGCTCAGGCCGCGAGTAGGCATAGTCCAGGAATTCCCTGATACCCGGCTGAAGCCAGCGGCTGCCGCGGCCCTGACCGACGTTATGAGCAGCGAAACAACCTCCCGGCTCGAGCTTGGGCAGGACCGCTTCCAGGTAATTTTTATACCAGTCTTTGTCGGCGTCGCAGAAAACAAAGTCAAAAGGTCCAGGGAGAGCCGGGACGATCTGGTGAGCATCTCCCAGCCTGGCTTCAACGAACTTTTCCAGGCCCGCTGCCTTAAAATTGTCAAGGGCCTGACGATATCGGCCTTCATCAATTTCAACGGTAATCAGCCTGCCCCCGGTCTTGCTCAAAGCCCAGGCTATCCAGATGGCCGAATGACCGGTCGAAGTTCCGATTTCCAGCGCCCGGCGGTAGCCGTGCTTGATAACCAGGTCATAGAGAATACGGCCATCGCCTTCCGAAACATTCATGTCCCGCCAGGAATAACGATGGCTATCCAGAAACTGCCTGACCTTCCGGTCGAGTGCCGTTTCCTCTCCCTGGGAATTCCCGCTCGTCTGATGGTAAGCGGCCGCCGTCAAAAACAGGTCTGCCAGGATTAGAAAAAAGACGCCTGTTTTGATGCCTGTCATTAGCCTGATTCTCACTTTCATCCCTATCTTTTTAATTTTGACTGATTCCTAACAGCCATTCTTCTCCCCGTCAGTTCTTATTTTACCAGATTCCCTGATTTCAACCCGGAAATACCTGTTAATTTTCAGGCTAAATTACAGCTTAAGTACCGACCGGCCGGCCTCGCCCCAGAGGGGATAATTCCTCAATTGGGGTCAGAACAGCCCAACCTTATTGCAATCAAAAACTTGAGGCATACTTAGGCCTGAACAGTTTGGCCTGTGTCCTGCTTTAAACC
>DMVN01000249.1 GCA_003476685.1 Acidobacteriota bacterium
GGAACTTGCCCTGGCCCAGTTGTGCGTTGCTGCCGATGGCGTTCAGCTTGCCGCCGATCACGATGGTGGGATCGATGCCGGCATGACCCAGAATCGAGGCTGCCATGGAGGTGGTGGTGGTCTTGCCGTGAGCTCCAGCCACGGCGATGCCGTATTTCATCCTCATCAGCTCGGCCAGCATTTCAGCCCGGGGGATGACCGGGATCTTGCGGGCCTTGGCCTGCACCACTTCCACGTTGTCCTCACGCACGGCCGAGGAAATGACCACTACATCAGCCTCGCCCACGTTTTCGGCTGCGTGGCCGTGGAAAATCCTGGCCCCCAGCCGGGCCAGCCTCTGGGTGGCTTCGTTTTCCTGCAGGTCGGAGCCGGAAACCTGGTAGCCGAGGTTCAGCAAAACTTCGGCGATGCCGCACATCCCAGTGCCGCCTATGCCCACCATATGGATGCGGTTCAGTTTGCGGTAGGTTTTCTTAACCACGCTGACCTCCTGCGGCCCTTTTTATTCTTTCCAGGCAGAGTCCGGCTATCTTTTCGGCTACGCTATTCAGCTGGAGTTTTTCCAGATTTTTTTCCATCTGGTCCAGGGCTTCTTTATGTTCGAGGTAATACTTGATCCTTTCTACCAGCAGACCAGGCCGGAAGTCTTTTTCCAGGATGACCTCGGCCCCGCCGGCTTTCTCCAGTTCCCGGGCATTGTATTCCTGGTGGTTGTCAGCGGCCTGGGCAAAAGGAATCAGCAGGGCCGGCTTGCGTCCGGCGATCAATTCGGCGCAGGTGGTGGCCCCGGCCCGGCAGATGACCAGGTCGGCCCGGGCGAAATAATCGGCCATGGGCGAGAAATAGGCGCTGACCACGGCCTGCGAGAATCCGTGCTGGCGGTAAGCCTGGCTGACCCTCTCCACGTCTCGCTCGCCTGTCTGGTGGTAGATGACCAGGGACTCCCGGAGTTCTTGCAGCTCTTCCAGGCTTTCCAGCAGCCGGTCGTTGAGAAACTTTGAACCCTGGCTGCCGCCGAACACCAGAAGGCTCAGCCTGGACTCTCTCTTCTTCTGGGGAAGGGTATAGAATTCAGGCCGGACGGGGTTGCCGGCCAGGACCGCTTTGTGGCCGAAGTAAGGCAAGGAGCTGGCGAAAGAGACGATTACCAGGTCGACAAAGCGGCCGAGCTGGCGGTTGGTGAAGCCCGGCAGGGCATTTTGTTCCATGATGACCGTGGGCTTTTTCATCAGGGCTGCCAGCAGCACGATGGGGCCGGAACTAAAACCGCCGACGCCAACCACCAGGGCCGGCCGGAATTTAAGCAGAATATAGAGTGATTTTAGGAAAGCCAGCGGCAGGAGCAGCAAGCCGCGGGCTTTTTTCCAGCCCCGGCCTTTGAGTCCTTCGACCGGCAGAGTCAGGAAATGGCTGACCTCGGCTGACATGATCTTCTTTTCCACCGCCCTGGAGCTACCCACGTAAACCAGCCGGAGGTCTGGTTCAAAATTCAGCAGGCTGCGGCCCAGGACCAGGGCCGGGTACAGGTGGCCGCCGGTGCCGCCGCCGCTGATGATGACAGTTTTCTTTTTCATGGGGACGGGACAACCTCCAGCTTTCTCTGTGATATATTCAGGATAAGGCCCACGGCCAGCAGGTTGCAGACCAGGGCCGAACGGCCAAAGGAAATAAAGGGCAGGGGAATGCCGGTGACCGGCCCCAGGCCCAGGACGACACTGATATTCAACAGGGCCTGGAGAACGATACTGATAGTCAAACCATAGACGACCAGCCTATAATTGGCGTTGGCCGTCCGTCCGGCAATTTTCAAGCCCCGGAACAGGAACAGCAGAAACAGGCCTACCGTGCTCATGGTACCCAGCAGGCCGATTTCCTCGCCGATAATGGCAAAGATGAAATCGGTGTGGGCGCAGGGCAGGAAGTAGAGTTTCTGGGTGGAAGACCCGAGGCTGACTCCGAGCAGCCCCCCGGCGCCGACCGCCAGCTTTGATTGCCGCACTTGAAAAGCCTTACCCAGCGGGTCTTCCCCGGGTGACAGGAAACCCTGGATGCGGTTCAGGCGATAATCGGCCGAGAACAGGAAGATTATGAAAAGCAGGAGCAGGGCCAGTCCAGGGAGGGCAAAATATTTTAGCTTGACCCCGCCCAGGTAGAGCACCAGGGAGGAGAGGATGAAAATGAAAACACCGGTGCTGTAGTCGGGCTCCAGCAAGATGACCAGGATAAACATGGCCACCACCCCTACCGGAACCATGAGGGTTTTCCAGTGGTTGATGGTTTCAGCTTTGCGGTAACAGTAGTTGGCCAGGAACAGGACCAGGACTACCTTGGCCAGCTCTGAGGGCTGGAAACGAACTCCAAAAAACTGTACCCAGCGGTGGGCGTTAGCCGCCGGTGGCATGACCAGGCACAGCACCAGCAGGGCGAAGGTCAGGGCCGTGGCCAGGTAAATCAACCTGGTCATGGTAAAGAAGGGAGTCCTGATGGAGGCCACAATTATCAGCAGCACCAGGCCAAAGACAGCAGCCAGGATCTGGTTAGTCAGGAAGTAAAAACTCTGTCTGTATTTTTCTCCGGCCAGGATGGCGGAAGAGCTGAAGACCATAATGATGCCCAGGATGAGCAACAGCAGGGTGTTCACCAGCAACACCTTGTCAAAGGCAAATCTCTTGAAAACTTCCATCAGCCCTTCTTCCTCGCTGCCAGTTTCCTGGCCAGGTAATTAACTTCTTTCTTGAACAGCCGGCCCCGTTCTTCAAAATTCCTGAACATGTCCCAGGAGGTGCAGGCCGGGGCCAGCAACACCACGTCTCCCGGCCGGGCGGCCAGGTAAGCCTTTTCCACCAGCTCCCGGAAGCTGGTCGCTTCCTCCAGGGGAAAAGCTCCGGCCAGGGCCTTTTTAATTTTTTCCCGGGCTTCTCCGATTAACAGTATTTTCCTGACCCTGTTTTTTAACGCGCGACGCAGGGGGGAGAAATCTCCCCCCTTGTCGCGCCCCCCGAGGATTAGGACGATTGGGCGTGAGTAGGACTGAACAGCTTTTACGGTAGCAGCAACGGTAGTAGCTTTGGAGTCGTTCACGAACAGGACCCGGTTTATGGTTCGCACTTCTTCCAGTCGGTGTTCTAACCCCCTGAAGTCTCTGATGGTCTGCCGGATGGCCGGAAGACTGGCCCCGGCCAGACGGGACGCAACCACAGCAGCCATGACGTTTTCCAGGTTGTGCACCCCTCTCAGCTTGATGTCCTTAGTTTTNNAAGTTCTGCCTCAAGCTTCAACCAGATCGTTGAGTCCTTGAGGTAGCAACCCCGGGGTACTGTATGCTTTCGGCTGAAAGCATAGAGTTCGGATTTTTTCTGGCGAGCCCAGCTCCAGAGAACCGGGTCGTCGCGGTTGAGGACGGCGGCATCGCCGGGTTGCTGCTGGTCAAACAGCTTTTTCTTGGCCCGGATATAATTTTCCATGGTCTTATGCCAGTCCAGATGGTTGGGCGAAATGTTCAGGAAAACAGCTAGGTCCGTCCGGAATTTTTCGGTAAACTCCAGCTGAAAGCTGGAGATTTCGGTGACGATAATGTGGTTCGGTCGGCTCTTGCGGACGAAAGAAATGAGGGGGCGGCCGATATTTCCAGTCAGGTGGACCTTGAGACCGCTGTTTTTCAGGATGCGGTAAATAAGAGTGGTAGTGGTGGATTTGCCGTTGGAGCCGGTGATGCCGACCAGCCGGCAATTCAGGAAGTAATAGGCCAGCTCTATTTCTGAAATTACCTTAACGCCCCTGTTCCGGGCTTCCAGTATTTCCGGCAGGGGCGGCACGCCCGGGCTGACCACGATCAGGTCGGCCGCCAGGAAAAGCTCCGGTCGGTGCTGACCGAGGTCAAACTCCACTCCTTTTTTCCTATAGTCCTCGACCTTTTCTAACTGGTTTTCCGGCTTCTTATCGCTGACCGTCAGCCGGGCTACACCTTTTTCCAGCAGAAAATCGCAGAGAGCCTGTCCCGTTCGGGCAAAGCCCACAACCACGACTTTCTTGTTCTTCAGTTCCATCTTTACCTCAACTTCAGAGTGGTCAGGCTGAACAGGGCGAAAATGATGCCGATTATCCAGAAACGAATAACCACCTTTTCTTCCGGCCAGCCGACCAGCTCGAAATGATGGTGGAGCGGGGCCATGCGGAAAATTCTCTTGCCGCCGGTTAGCTTGAAGTAGGACACCTGGAGCATGACCGACAG
>DMVN01000023.1 GCA_003476685.1 Acidobacteriota bacterium
CTGGCTCCGGAAGAAATTCTATCGCTTCTTATGGCTCTAAGGGACAACCTGTTAGCCTGCCCGGAAGAGGTGACCCTGGAAGTCAACCCCACGGCCGAACCCGACCGGGTTCAGGGCTGGCTCCAGGCCGGGGTGAACAGGCTGAGCTTCGGAGCCCAATCTTTTGATCCCGTGGTTCTTGGCGTTCTCGGCCGCCATTATCGGGCGGAGCAAACTATCAAACTGGTAGAAGAAGCCGCTCGGGTTGGCGGCCGGAATATCAGCCTGGACTTGATGATCGGAGTTCCAGGGGAAGCCTGGCGGACAATAGAGGTAAATCTGCAGGCGTTGCGGGAGCTTCAACCCCATCACCTCTCGGTTTATATACTGGAAGAACTGGAAAAAGTTCCCTTCCGGAAAGTCTGGGAACAAACCCCGCGGTCAGAGGAGGAAGTGGCCGAAACTTATGACCATTACCGCTTGAAACTGGAAGAGGCCGGCTGGTCTCAGTACGAAATTTCTAATTTTTCACAGCCCGGATTTGAATGCCGGCACAACTTAAAATACTGGCGGTATGAACCTTTCCTGGGTCTGGGGCCTTCAGCCTCTTCCCATCTGGGAAGTTTCCGCTGGACCAATCCCGGATTGTTAGAGGAATGGGCAGCGGCTGTAAATTCTGGAGAAGTGAACTTACCGGAGTTTATTGAGCTGACGCCCGAAGCTGAACTTAAGGAAAGTCTGGTCTTCGGTCTGAGGCTAAGGGAAGGGATTTCCCTGGAGAAGTTGCGGCGGCGATTTCCGACCTTCGATTTTTCAAGATTAGAAAAAAACTTCTCCCGGCTAGCAGCACGCGGGCTCTTGCAAATTAAGGATGGTCGGGTCAGTCTGCCCCCGGAGAAGTTTCTCGTAAGTAATGCCATCCTTGCCGAATTGCTGTGGTGAGAAGCCGTTAACAGCCCTGACCTGACTTCGGTCTTCAGCGGGGACTTTGTTTTAATCGCCAGTGAAAAGAAATGAAAAGTTTATCCATCTGGCCTGATAATTTCTTCCAGCTTCAGGTGGATTCATCGCTTCTCTTACAGGCCATCTTCTCGATGGCCGGGATTAAGTTTTCCTTGGGCTGTGCTCTCCGAACCGGGGCTATTTTTTTCCATTTTACCCTTTGAATTTCAGTCTGTTTATGCTAAAAATTCTATAATAAAATCAGGACCAAGATGAGTACCAGTAAGATTAAAGTCAGCTGTTTTCAGTGTGGTCAGACCAATTTTTATCCGGAGAACCCAGGCTCGGGGACTGTGGTCTGCGGCCGGTGTCACAACCCGCTTCCCCGACCAGGGGAAGTGGTCACGGTCAATGAGATTCAGGCCGGCAACCTGATCGCCAGGTCCAGCCTGCCGGTTCTGGTTGATTTTTATTCCAATTCTTGCGGACCCTGTTTGATGATGGCTCCCGTGCTGGAAAGGCTGGCCCGGCGACGGGCGGGAGAACTGATGGTCATCAAGGTGGACGTGGACAGGAACCCCGGCCTGGCCGCCCGCCTGGGAATAGCCTCGGTGCCTACTTTCATCGTCTTTCACAAGAATACTGAAAGAGGGCGGATTTCCGGAGCCATGCCCGAAATGGACCTGTCGCTGTGGGTGGCCAGGCTGGCCTGATGACCGGTAATTACTGTCCGGAATTTTCCAGGAAATAGCCCCGCCTGTAACGGACCTGATAATCCGTTCCTCCTTTGACCCGGACCTGGATCTGCCTGAAGCCAGCCTGTCCCGCCGGCCGGTCAGTTTTATAGAAGATCAGATAATAGGACGATAGATTCTCGGCTGATTTCCGGAGCCCCTCGACTGGATTGTAGGTATTGTCGGAAATGCCGCCGGTGGCTCTGGCGGCTTCGTTCAGCGCTTCAAAAACATCTTCCGACTGCTCATTCATAACCACCCCACTGATTCTCACCGGGCGCTTATCCAGATAAATGAAGTTAAAGACCGCTCCAGAATCGGCCAGGGCCTGGCTGACGTGTTCTTTGTCCAGGCGGCTTTCCCGGCGGTAAAACTGGAAAAGCTCCATCAGGGTATTGATAATATGCGGGTAATCCTGGTAACTGGACATCATTTGATTAAGAACCTTGGGGCTGAGTTCGGGCCGGAATTCTCTCTGGTAGAAGAAAATCACCGCTTTCTGCCCCGGAGTGTGTTTCAGCGACCTGGCAAATGACATAAACTTGTTCTGGTCGACCAGCCGCAGCCCATCCAGCTTGACCAGGGTGTCCTGGTAACGCGACAGGATGTGTTCAATGCCAAAATTAAAGGTGGTGGAATCGGCTTCATTTTCCACGTCGGGGTCGGCTCCGATCGACTCTCCGCCGAAGGTGGCCAGGGAACGGGTAATCTTTTTCAAATCCCGGAGGGCGGTGTTGTATTCCTGGCTGCCCTGAATGATATCACTCCTCATGATGTTCTGCAGTTCTTTGCTGACCTGCGATTTGCTCTTGGCACGCAGGGTCTCCGGGTTGAAACGATAAATCTTGAGGGGGGTGATCAGGGTCAGGGTGTCACCCGGCAGGAAGTAGTTGCTGACCAGAAGGTTGACCGCATCTCCCAGTTTCTTATCGTAGTCGCTGGCCTGAACGATGATAAAATAATTCAGGTTCAGGTTCAGTTCCCTGGGCTGGCCTTCCAGAATCCTGGTCAGCCTGTTGTTTTCCACCAGATAGATGGCTTCAATCGGTCGGACCTGACCGTCTTCAGCCACTTCAAAATCCTGCGGGCTGAGATTCCTGACAAAATTATTCTTCTGCAGGACCCTAACTGCTATGGAAGCCGGCTGGTCCGGATAGTCCTGGCGGGCTTCAAGACTGGCCTCAGTTACCAAAACCAGGGCCAGAGCCAGAGCGCTTATAAAAAAAAGCCTGGTTGGCAGCTTCATTGATTTCCCTCCGTGGATGTTAATTATTCGGATCAATTATATACTACTATATACTACACTAAAAAAGAGAATGCCGAAGAGGGGACTCGAACCCCTACTCCCATTTTTGCGGGAACTAGCCCCTCAAGCTAGCGTGTCTGCCAATTCCACCACTTCGGCATTCCTGTTTTTTTCTATTTTTTGACGGGTTCTTCGGCTTTTGGTTCGGTTTTTTCAGCCGCGGCTGGCGGGGTCTGAGCTTTTTGTTCCTGGGTCGGGGTCTGGGTCTGAGTGGCGGCCGGGACTTCTTTAGCCGGGGCGTTCTTAACCACCGAAGAAGTCCTGCCGGATAACAGCCAGAGACCGAGAGAGGTTACCATGAACAAAATGGCACAGATAGTGGTAATCTTGCCGAGAAGGGTCTGGGCGCCCCTTGGTCCGAAAGCTGTTTGGCTGCCGGCGCCGCCAAAAGCTCCGGCCAGGTCAGCCGCCTTGCCCGACTGCAGCAGAACGGCCAGAATCAGCACTATGCAGATAATAACGTGAATAATAACCAGTAAAGCTGTCACTTTAATCCCTCATCCGCGCGCAGGGCTTCCCGGGCGATAGCCAGAAAAGAATCAGCTTCAAGGGAAGCTCCGCCCACTAAAAATCCATCAACGTCCTTTTCCCTGGCTAAGGAAAGGGCATTGCTCGGTTTCACTGAACCGCCGTAGAGGATTATAGCACAATCGGCCACCTTATTTCCATATTTAGCCTTTATCAGGCTTCTGATGAAAGCCTGGACCTCTTCTGCCTGTTGCGGGGTGGCGTTCCGGCCGGTGCCGATGGCCCAGATGGGCTCATAAGCCAGCAGCACCTGGCTGAAATCGGCCTCGGTCAGGCTGAAGACGCTTCTTTCCAGCTGGTCTTTTATCCTGGTCAGGGTCTGGCCGTTTTCTCTTTCGGCCAGGCTTTCACCGATGCAGACCACCGGCTGAAGACCATGAGCCAGGGCAGCCTGGGTTTTTTTTCTGACGGTTTCATCGCTTTCACCGAAATATTGTCTTCTTTCGGAATGACCAATAACTACAAAGTCGCAGCCCGCTTCCCGGAGTTGTAGTGGCGAAATTTCCCCGGTAAAAGCCCCCTTTTCCTCCCAGAAGACATCCTGAGCGCCGACCCTGATTTCAGTGCCCGAGACTGCTTTTTTTACTTCCTGGATGGCGGTAAACGGCGGGATTAAAATCAGGGTAGCCGCCTTTACTTGAGGCCAGCCCCTGGCCACGGCTTCAGCCAGCTCCCTGGCCTCGGCAATGGTTTTGTACATTTTCCAGTTGCCGGCGATGACCGGTTTTTTTAAGGCCGTCATTTTTTTCCCTTTATTCGAATCGGGCTTTATCCCACTTCCGGTATGAAATTATTTCCGGCACTTCAGCGCCCTCCTTATTTTCCTGACTTAGTCCGGCTTTGCTCGGGCGTCCTTTTTCTCTTTGCAATATTTATTGTCTTATTTAAGAGCCTCGATCCCGGGCAGGGTTCCGTAAGCCACAAATTCCAGAGAAGCTCCGCCACCGGTGGAGATGTGGCTGATCCTATCAGCCACTCCGGCTTTATGAATGGCGGCTATGGAATCGCCGCCCCCGACCACCGACAGGGCTCCGGATTCGGCCACTGCCCTGGCGATTTCTATGGTGCCCCTGGCGAAGGCCTCCACTTCAAACACCCCCAGCGGACCGTTCCAGAAAATTGTCCGGGCCGACTTAATAAAGTGCTTGTACTCGGCAATCGTCTTCGGCCCGATATCCACGGCCATTAATTCCTGGGGCAGGGGATAATTCTCAGCTACGGAAGCCACCTCCCGGCTCTCAACGGAGGCAGCCAGGACATGGTCAAGCGGCAACAGCAGTTTTACCCTGTTGGCTTCGGCTTTCTTCATGATCTGGCGGGCAATTTCCAGCTTGTCTTCTTCCACCAGCGATTTCCCGACCTGCAGCCCCCGGGCTTTAAGGAAAGTGTAGGCCATAGCTCCGCCTATGAGCAGGACTTCAGCCTTGGTTAACAGGCTTTCCAGTACCGGGATTTTATCTTCAATCTTAGCTCCCCCGAGGATGGCCACAAAGGGTTTTTCCGGGTTGTGGGTTATCTTGCTCAGGTAATCAACTTCCTTCTTCAAAAGGTAACCGGCTGCTTTCTCGGTTATAAAAGAGGCAATGCCGACCACCGAAGCGTGGGCCCGGTGGCAAGAACCAAAAGCATCATTGACAAAAACCTGGCAGCCCTGGGCCAGCTGGCGGGAGAAGTCCGGGTCGTTGTCGGTTTCCTGCTTGTAAAAACGGACGTTTTCCAGGAGCAGCAGCTCGCCCTCTTTTAATTCGGCCTTCAGCTTATCCACTTCCGGACCGATGACGTCCTGGGCCATGATGACTCTGGTCCCGGGCAGCAACTCGGCCAACCGCCCGGCCACCGGTTTCAGGCTCATTTTGGGGTTGAACTGGCCCTTGGGCCGTCCCAGGTGGGAAGCTACCACCAGCCTGGCTCCCTGCTGCAGCAAGTACTTGATGGTGGGCAGAGAAGCCTGAATCCTGGTGTCATCACGGATGTTAAGATTGTCATCCAGCGGAACGTTGAAGTCCACTCTCAGGAAGACAGTTTTACCCCTGACCTCGATTTCTTCCAGGAATTTCATCTTGGCCTCCAGGCAGTCATTTTTTCATTATGTACTTGACCAGGTCCACCAGCCGGCAGGAATAGCCCCACTCGTTGTCATACCAGGCCATAACCTTGACCAGGTTTTTCTCCAGGACCTTGGTCGAGAGAGCGTCGACGATAGCCGAATGGGGGTTGGACATAAAGTCCACCGACACCAGCGGTTCTTCGGTGTAATCTATGATTCCCTTGAGCTGGCCTTCGGCCGCAGCTTTAAGGGCAGCGTTGACCTCTTCAGCCGTGGTTTCTTTTTTAACCACCGCCACCAGGTCAACCAGTGAAACGTTGGGGGTGGGAACCCTGATGGCGATGCCGTCAATCTTGCCCTTGAGCTCGGGCAAAACCAGGCCCACCGCCTTGGCCGCGCCAGTGGTGGTAGGAATCTGGGATACGGCGGCGGCCCGGGCCCGTCTCAGGTCCTTGTGGGGTGCGTCCAGAATCTTCTGGTCGTTGGTATAGGCATGAATAGTAGTCATGAAACCTTTTTCTATTCCGAAATTCTCGTGAATGACTCTGGCCACTGGAGCCAGGCAGTTGGTGGTGCAGGAGGCGTTGGAAATGATGTGGTGTTTGGCCGGGTCATAGGTCCCTTCGTTAACCCCGATAACAATGGTAATGTCAGGGTCAGTAGCCGGAGCCGAAACGATAACCTTTTTGGCACCGCCGATTTCTATGTGCTTGAGGCAGTCGGGCCGCTTGGTGTACTTGCCGGTAGCTTCGATGACCACATCGACTCCCAGGTCTTTCCACTTCAGACCGGCGATATCTTTCTCGGCCAGGACCTTGATTGGTTTACCGTTGAGCAGGATGGAATCTTCACTGGCCCTGATGTCTTCTTTTAACGGACCGAGCACCGAATCGTATTTAAGCAGATGGGCCAGGGTTTTGGCATCGGTTATATCATTGACGGCCACGTATTCCAGCTCCGGGTCCCGGTAGGAAGCCCTGAGCATGTTCCTTCCAATCCGTCCGAATCCGTTTATACCTATTCTTATAGCCATGGAAAAACCTCCTTTGTTGTATTCTGATTTCAAATCATACTCCAAAAATTTATCACATATGATTTTTTTTAGCAACGCCTTATCGGGTAGCTGAAACCCGTGGTGGCCATTTTTTCGGTTTGATGAAAGATGAAAACCTGGTACCAGGGCAGCCTGAAGAGCAGGCCAGATTGGGTTTCCCCGCCACCCATTTTTTGTGATAATATTCATTAAAGTTGAGGTGAAAAATGAAGATTCTGACTGCAGCCCAGATGAGGGAAATTGACCGGATAGCCATTGAAGACATTGGCCTTCCGGGACCGGTGCTGATGGAAAATGCCGGCCTCCAGGTGACGGCGGTGCTGCGCAATGAACTGGGAGTCGAACCCGGGATGAGAGTGGTGGTGGTGGCCGGGAAAGGAAATAACGGGGGTGACGGCCTGGTAGTGGCCCGGCATCTCCACAACCAGGGGGTTGATTGCCCGGTGCTGCTCGTCGGCAGCCTGGACGAGGTCAGGGGCGATGCTGCCCTAAATTTG
This sequence comes from Acidobacteriota bacterium, assembly GCA_003476685.1. GTDB lineage: Bacteria > Acidobacteriota > Aminicenantia > Aminicenantales > Saccharicenantaceae > Saccharicenans. The sequence continues at coordinate 7,088 of DMVN01000023.1, forward strand.
AAGATAGCCCTGAAGACGGGCGTTCGGGTTGTAGAAACCAGGGACGAAGCAGCCTGGAAAAGGTCGCGGAAAATTCTCTCCGAAACTCCCATCATCGTTGATGCTCTGTTCGGCACAGGACTGAATAGCCCGCTGCAGGGGCTCTATGAAAGAGTGGTTAACGACATCAATGATTCCGGGGCCCTGGTGGTCTCGGTAGATATTCCGTCGGGTCTGTCTTCAGACACTTTTGAGCTCATCGGGCCCTGCGTCCGGGCTGACCTGACGGTGACCCTGGGAGCGCCCAAGGTGGCTCACTTTTTCCCACCGGCCGAAGAATACGTAGGAGAGCTGGTGGTAGCCGACATCAGCCTGCCACGCTTTTTGTTCGAGCGGCCCGGGTTGAACCTGGAGCTGGTGGAACTGGAGTCTCTGGTTCCCTATTTTCAGCCAAGAAGAAGAGATACCCATAAAGGCACCTACGGTCACCTGCTGGTCATAGCCGGCTCCCGCGGCAAGACCGGGGCCGCGGCCATGGCCGGCCGGGCAGCTCTGAAAATGGGTGCCGGACTGGTGACGGTGGCCACAGCTTCGAGCTGCCTGCCGCTGGTGGCCAGGAGCAGCCCGGAGTTGATGACCGAGCCCCTGGCCGAGACCGAAAGCGGCACCATCGCCGCCGAAGCTCTGGACCGGGTGCTCGAGCTCATCCAGGGCAAAGATGTTCTGCTGATAGGCCCCGGTCTTTCCACCAATCCTGCCACTTCGGCTTTCGTCCTGAAACTCCTGGAAAAAATCAAAAATTTCAAAAAACCGGTAGTAATTGATGCCGACGGGTTGAACGTCATTTCATCCAGGCCGGAAAGATTGTCCTCACTCCCGGAAAAAACCATCCTGACCCCGCACCCGGGGGAATTTTCCAGGCTGACCGGGCTGGGCACACCCGAGATACTGCAGCGTCGCCTGGAGATTGTCCCGGAATTTGCTCGCCGGCATAAGGTGCACCTGGTCTTAAAAGGCCACCGGACGCTGGTGGCTTCACCCGCGGGGCGGGTTATGGTTAACCCGACCGGCAATCCCGGGATGGCTTCGGGTGGAACCGGGGACGTGCTTTCAGGCCTGCTGGCTTCGGAAGCGATGCAGGTGGGGGATATTTTGCAGGCTGCGGTCAACGCCGTTTTTGTCCACGGTTTGAGCGGCGACCTGGCCGCCGAGAAAATCGGAGAAAGAAGCCTGACCGCCACCGACCTTATCAGGTTTCTGCCCCGGGCCATCAGGTTTATCGCCAGCGGTGGAGAAGATGAATCAGAAAATAACTGAGTTCGAGCTCAGGACCTGCTCGGAAGAAGAAACCTTCAGCCTGGCTGAGAAACTGGCCCGTGAGCTGGCGGGAAACGAATTGATACTCATCCGCGG
>DMVN01000150.1 GCA_003476685.1 Acidobacteriota bacterium
CCCACGGGCTGAAGAAATTTGCCGGTAGGACCGATACTTCCACCCACATAACAACCATCAGGGCAAACGCTCCGGGCAATCCGGGCTGCCTGGAAATTTAAGTCATAGGCCCGGTTTTCCAGGCCATAACTGGCTAATTTCAACCGGTTCCCCCCGAAGGAATTGGTCAGAATCGCCCGGGAGCCGGCGGCCAGATAAGACAGATGGATGGCCGCTACTGCTTCCGGCTTTTCCTCATTCCAGGCTTCAGGACAATGACCGGGGGGCAGCCCGGACCGAATAAGCTCAGTTCCCATAGCTCCATCCAGCAGCAGAACCTGGTTTTCCACTAATTTCAGTAAATCAAACATCGGTTCTTCTCCAGTAGCGGCGGCTGAGAGCCAGCGCCTTCAGGAATTCAGACTGAAAATCCTGGCGCCCGGCCAGGGACAGAGGCTCGACCCGGGACGGTAACTTCTCCACCTGGAGCCTGGCCCGGCGGCTCAGCAGTAACAACCGGGCCCCAGCCAGAGAAGCATTGCCGGCAAAAAAGATTTTCCGGCGGGGAAGGGGAGGCAGCAGACCGAGGGCCAGGCATTGAGCCAGGTTGACCGAATTGCCGAAAACTCCGGCCAGAAACAGCCCGTCTAGCTCTGTCCAGTTCAGTCTGGCGGTTTGCAAAAGAAGCTTGAGCCCACTTTTAACAGCGGCTATGGCCAGCTGCAGCTTTCTTATATCTAACTGGGTGAGAGCCAGACGGTCACAGACCGGAATTTCTGCCCGATCTTTCAAGATCCGGCCCGATTCAGCCAGCAGGCCAGCTTTCAAGGATTCTGCCAGCACCCCCAGCAGGGCCGAGCCGCAGAGACCTGATGGCTCTTTACCGCCTATCGTCCTGAAAGCGAACCTGCCAGCCTGCCATTTAACTTCCTCAATGGCCCCAGCCACCGCCCGCTGACCGCAGGAAATTCCCCCACCTTCAAAAGCCGGGCCGGCCGCGGTGGAAGTAGCCAGAAGCTTTTTTCCTTTTTTCAGAACCAGTTCACCGTTGGTGCCCAGGTCCAGATAGAGAAAGTTACCCGGTCGTCCGGTCAGGTTGGTGTACACCAGGCCAGCTGAAATATCTCCGCCTACGAAACTGCCCAGGTTGGGACTCAGATAGACCAGGCCCCGGGAATTGATTCCAAGCCCGGTCTCTGCCGCCGGGAACGGGGGATGGGAGATGAACGCCGGCTGGAAGGGAGCGCGACCCAGCGATTCCACCGGCAGCCCCAGGAACAGGTGATTCATGACCGCGTTGCCGGCCAGGCTGGCGACATAAATGCAGTTTCTCCTTATTCCCGCGTTCCGGCTCAGAACCCCGATAAGATTTTCTACAGAGCTCAGAGCCGATTGCCTGAGTTTTCGCAGATTACCCGGTTTTTCCAGAGCAAACCCGGTCCTGGAGATCAGGTCGGCCCCAAAGGCTGCCTGCTGGTTATCGGCAGCAGCCGAGCCTAGAACCTGTCCGCTGACCAGGTCCAGAAGTTCGACTGAAATAGTGGTGGTACCCAGGTCTATGGCCAGGCCGAAGGTGCAAGAGACCGTATCTCCCGGCTCAAAATCCAGGACTGATTTTTCATCGTAAACTACTGCGGTTAACAAACCGGAGTCAGGCCTCAGCTCCAACAGCTTATTCAGGGCAGCAGGAGTAATGCCCAGTTGTTTCAGCCCCAGATGGGCTGAGATTTTTTCTTTAATTTTATGGGTGGTAAGACCAAGTCCAGGTCCGGATTTCAATTCTTGAATATTGAATCTATATTTTTTTATTAGAGGAATAAAATCTGGAAGAGCCTTTTGGCCTTCTTTAAGCTCCGGCCGGGAGAAGGGCCTTATTTCCTGGCTAATCAGAAGGTTTTCCGGAAGCCAGACTTCTACTGGCCCCCTCAGCCTGAACTGGCAGGCCAGCCGGTAACCTTCCGGCAGTTTTTTCTCAAGCCTGAATTTTCTCTCAGCTGGACTCTCTTCCGGCCACGGTCCCGGACTGACCAAGACCAGACACTGGCCGCAAATGCCCCGGCCCTGGCAGTAAAGACGCAGCGGCAGGCCAGCCTCCAGTAAAGCGCTGGACAGAATCTGACCCCGGCGGCTCCGCAGTCGGATTGTTCTTTGACCGACCCTGACTCGAATCTCCACTCCCGCCATTTTTTCTACCCGGTGAGCAATTTCTACCACGATTCCGAAGATAATTGTAATAAATCGCGGTCTTTAATGAAACAACAAATAATCTGATTGGTGGTGGAGACAGAAGGGCAGGGGATGGGCTGGTCGGTGTAATAATCATGACCACCGGGTGGTGGTCAAAAAGAATCGCACTCTAGCGGCCTAAAGGTCAAAAAGTTTTTCGGACAAAAAATCACGACCGACTTTTAAGGCCAAGAGAATAAAATTCTGCTGAACGGAGCCTGTCTATTTAATCAGGCCGTGGCGGCGGGCCTCTTCCTCAATATCCTGCTCGCTGACTCCAAAAGCCACCCGGCCTTCAATCATCTGGAGCAGGGTTTCTCCGTCCGGAATATCGCCAATAACCGCCAGCTTTTCATCCACATAGACCAGGGGATAGATAGATTGGCCAAAATACTGTTCAGCCAGAGCCACCAGGGAGTCGGGCTGCCAGCCACCCAGGTTCTTATCCAGAACTTCCAGCTCGGCTTTATCCCCGAGCCAGCCCCCGACTATTTCCCGGACCAATTCCGGGGGATAAGAAGAACAGCAGGACCTGATTTCTCCATCCAGAATAATTTTTACTTTCATTTAAGTATCCTGAAAATTTATTTATTCCTGTTTGCCAGAAGCCATTTCCTGTCTCAATTTTTGCAGCAGGGCCACCAGTTCCTTCTGGCTCATGAAACTGATGGCTTCCACCGGACATTCCCGGGCGCAGGCACTGCAGCCGACCACACAGTTCATCGGGTTGACCACTTGGGGTGAGCTCTCGCCCGGGGAGAAAACCTGGTTGGCACAGAAATTGATGCAGGCCCCACAATTGGTGCACAGTTCCGGGTTGATAACAGGATACCAGGGAATCTTTTCCCTGGGGATACCAAGGTAATGAGAACGACCGCTCATTTCTCCAGTTCCTCCAGAGCTTTTTTGATCTCTTCAAAGGCCTGGTCGGTATTTTTGAACTGAATCCAGACCGGCTTGAAATTATGCTCGTTCATTTCTACTCCGGCTTTCTGGAAACCGTCACGGAACAGCTTATACTGCTTTTCCGGCTTGCAGGCCGCGGTCAGGTAGACGACACCGTCCTTTTTCACCAGGTCGGCCAGCATGGCCTCACCGTTGGACTCGCACAGCCGGGGGTGGAGCAGCATGTAATCATGTGGCAGCTCCAGCCTGATGCGTTCGGCCAGCTCGGCGAAATTCAGGTCTTTCATGCTGGGGCAGGCAAAGCTGCAGGCACAGAGTAAAATAGCTTTTTTCATGATTTATTCCTCCTGTGAATTAAGTTTTTTTCTAAAGCCAGAGACTTAATCCCGCAGATTAGATTCTTGTCCACCTGCCTGGCTTTTTCCAGGTCTTTCCGGAAAACCTCGTCCGCGGCCAGCTGCTGGAACAGCCAGTTTACCAGGGTGGTCAACTCCGATTCCGGTTCCAGGTGGAGACGGTAGTGAACCCATTTCCCATCTCGGTCATAATCAATCAGCCCGGCTGCGGTCAGAATGGCAAGGTGCCTGGAGACCGTGGAAAAGGACAGGCCAAGCACTTCTCTGATTTCACAGACGGCCATGGGACGATAGCGGAGAGCCGCCAGAATGCGCAGCCGGTTTCTCTCGGCCAGGGCCGAAAGAATTTTTTCCAGGTCTTTCAGGCTATATTTTATCATTTCGCCAAACATCGAAATGATATTATAAGCCCCCTTCCTGGCCATGTCAACCTGCTGGATAAGAAAGATTTCGCCTGTAGCATCCGAATGAATTAACAAGACAATAAGCCCCGGGATTGGAACCCGGCTTATTCCGGGTCTGGAGCAATCAAATTGGTTTTTGGGTCAGAGTAGCCGCCAGCTCTTGGTTTACTAAGCCTGATGACTCATGGGAAACACGGGGGTTAAACTTGAGCCAACGACACCTGGCCGGCACTTCTGCCCGCAGCCTCAACCTTACCTGACTAAAAGGGGGGAAAGAAAAGTTCAACGGAAGCTGAAACTGAAGAAAGTAAGATTGGCAAAAAAATAAAATGCTTGACCGCCCCTGGCGAATGGGATAAGTAAATAGGGAATGAACTGGAGATAAGAAATTTTTTTCAGCCGATAACGCCTCCAGAATTGATAATAAAACACGATTAAAGGAGAGTGGTCATGAAAGGTCAATTTCCCGATAGTCGGCCCTTCGACCGGAGAAAATTCCTGAGGCTGGGCCTCCAGGGCAGCCTGGCCCTGGCCGCCAGTCCGGCTCTGGTCAAAGCTTTGCNNAGAAGGGCCGAAGCTTCAGGTGCCCGATGAAATCCTGAAAAAGGCTATCGCCACCGCCCTGAAAAGAGGCGGTGATTTTGCCGATGTTTTCGTGGAAAACAGAATCACCCGCAACCTCCTGCTGGAAGAGGGCAAATTCAAGAGCGCAGTTTTCGGACTGACCCGAGGGGCCGGGGTCCGGGTGATTGACGGCGATAAAACCGGCTATGCCTACAGCGACGAGCTCACCGAAGAAAAAATTCTGAGGGCGGCCGAAGTCGCTTCCTACATCGCCACCTCGGGCCGGAAGATTCAGCCGGCTGGTCTGCGTGAACAGAAAAGGCCCTCCTTCATCACGGTCAAGATTCCTCTGCAGGAAGTGGTCGATGCCAGGAGAATGGAAATAATGAAACGGGCTCATGAGGCCGCCCTGAGCTACGACCCCCGAATCAAGATGGCCAGCGTTGATTATTACGATGAAATCAGGGACCGGCTCATTGCTAATTCCGAGGGAGTCCTGCTCCGGAGCAGCCTGCCCCTGATCTTCTTCATCATCCAGACGCTGGCTGTGGGCAACAACACTTCTCACCTGGGTCGGGAAAGACTCAGCCGGCATTCGGGAATAGAGATGTTTGAGGAACTGCCGCCTGAAAAAGCAGCCCGGGAAGCAGCCCGGGAAGCGGTAGCCATGCTGGAGGCCAGGGAAGCCCCGGCCGGCAAGATGGACGTAGTCATCCAGAACGGCTGGGGCGGAGTTCTGGTGCATGAAGCTGTCGGCCATCCGCTCGAAGCCGATAACATCTCCAGGCAGACCGGGGCCTTCGTGGGCAAGCTCGGGCAGAAAGTGGCGGCCGATATTTTTACCATGGTGGACGACGGCAGCCTGCCCAATTTCCGCGGGACAACCGATTTTGACGACGAGGGCACCCAGATGAAAAGGAACGTCCTGATTGAGAACGGAGTCCTGGTGAAGTACCTGACAGACATCCTGTCGGCCAGACAGCTTAAGATGGAAAGAACTGGAAACGGCCGGCGCGAGAGCTTCCGCTATTATCCAATTCCCAGGATGACCAACACCTTCATCGAGAAAGGAAAGGATAAGCCCGAAGACATCGTGGCTTCCACCAGGAACGGCCTCTACGTCCAGAGCCTGAGTGGCGGGAGCGTCAACCCGACCACCGGAGTTTTCAATTTTACCTGCCGCGAAGCTTATTTAATCGAAAACGGCCAGAAAACCGTTCCGGTCAGGGGCGCTACCCTCATCGGGAACTGCCTGGATATCATCACCAGAATTGATGCCGTCGGTAACGACCTGGATTTTGGGCCGGGTATCTGCGGCAAGGGGCAGTCGGCTGAGGTCACTGCCGGCCAGCCCACCGTCCGCATCAGGGGCATCACCGTCGGTGGCACCAAGCAGAGAGGATAACAGGAGGAAATAATGGATTACAGGGCTATCGCTGAACAAGTCATAAAAATCTGCCGGAAAAAGGGAGCCGACCTGGCCGAAGCTTACCTGGTCAGCGGGCGGGAACTCAGCCTTGAAGTCAGAAACGGACAGGTAGAGAGCATCCAGGAAGCCAGCAGTTACGGCCTGGGACTCCGGGTGATTAGCGGCCAGCGGCTGGGTTTTGCCTATGTCAACGACTTCCGCACGGAAAGCCTGGAAGAAACCGTCAACCGGGCCCTGAATTTCGCCCGGATTCTGACGGCTGATGAAAATAACGTCCTGCCTGATGACCCGGGCTTGACCGAGGTCAAAGGGCTGTACGACCCTGGACTGGCCGCTATTCCCATGGAGAAAAAACTCGCCCTGGCCAGAGAAGTAGAAAGCCTGGCCCTGAAGGTTCAAGGGATAAGTAAGAGCTCCGGGGCCAGCTACGGAGAAAGTGAGACGGAAATCGTCCTGGCCAGCTCGCTCGGTCTGCTCAAGAGCTACAAGAGCAGCGGCTGTGGCTTCGGGGTGGGAGTCATCGCGGAAAAGGGCGAACAAAAATCCAGCGGTTATGAATCCTGCCAGCGCCGCTTCTTTTCTGACTTAAAACCACCGGCAGAAATCGCCAGCCGGGCCGCCGAGCAGGCCCTGATGATGCTCGACCCCCGTCCAGTAAAAACCCAGAGGGCGGCGGTTATTCTTGACCCCGACGTGGCCTACGCCATCCTGGGGGGAATAATCCAGGCCATAAACGGCGAGCGAGTGCTGCAGGGAGCCAGCTTCCTGGGCCAGAAACTGGGCCAGAAGATTGCTTCCGAACTTATTACCATCATTGACGATGGCACCCTGGAAAAAGGCCTGGCCAGCGCTCCTTTTGACGGCGAAGGGGTGCCGACCCAGAAACGCCTGGTCGTGGACAAGGGAGTTCTCAAAGGCTTTCTCTACAATACCTATGCCGCCAGAAGAGCCGGGGTCAAGAGCACCGGTAATGCCAGCCGGGGAGGGTTTGACCGCCTGCCGGGAATCGGACCGCACAATTTCTACATAGCGGCCGGAGAGGCCAAGCCGGAAGACATCATCGCCGCCACCGACAGGGGAGTGCTGGTGAAGGAAATTACCGGCTACGGCATCAACCCGGTTAACGGCAATTTCAGCGGCGGAGCAGCCGGCCTGTGGATAGAAAACGGGAAAATTGCCTTCCCGGTTAAGGGCATTACCATCGCCGGAACGGCTGATGACATGCTCAACGGGATTGACCTGGTTGGTAATGACCTGGACTTAAACCGCAGCCTGACCGCCCCCACGCTGCGCCTAAAATCATTGCAAATAGGCGGAGAATAATAATGAGACCATCAGAAGGGCCGTCGGCCAGGGCTTATTTTCTTTGAACTCGGCTTCATCCGGAGGGTCCGAAAAAGTATTCAGGCGTAACAGATCATACTCAGTTCCAGCCCGGCCAAAAACCAGGACAGACCGAAGGCCTGGGAACCTGACTAGGTCCACACTTAGAGGCGGTAGGAAAACCCGGCCTTTGTTTATTTCAGGCTGATTTTCTTCTCCAGGTAGCCGCCTTTAAGCGAATCGTAGACCAGGTTGACCTCTCCTGAACCTTCCACCAGGAGACGGAAATCAACGTAACCGAAGCCGGGAATTCCGTTTTCCACCTGGAAATAATTCTGTCTGACCTTGACCGGCTCGGCCAGCTCCCGGAAGCGGTCGGTCAGAATGCCGGCCGATAGCAGCCTGGCCCGGCCTTCAATTTTGAGCCGGTCGAAGCGATGTAATTTCCTCTGAACCGCCTGGCTGGAAATCGACGGCGTAACCTGGTCGTTGGCTATCCGGACATCGAGCTGGTACAGGCCGTTCTCCAACTTTTTCACATTGACCTTTTCCAGCTTTAACCGCGGTAGCTGGTCGGCATGATAGAGGCAGAAGGCAGCGTTGCGGTGGCAGGTTTCGGCCAGCCGGAAAGTCGCCGGCACCCGGCGTCCTAATTTCTTTACTCCACCGATTTCTATCTCGCCGTAAAGCGGGTGCTGATAAGGCTTCCATTCCACCAGCTGTTCTCCCATCAACACCAGTTGATGGTAGATGATTTCTTCCAGACTGGCTCCGGGCTGAAACATCCGGCTCCTGACGTCTTCTTCCTCTTCCTCGCCACCCCGTCTCTGAGACGCCGGCTGGGTTCCGGCATACTGGTCAAAATCCAGCTCGTTGGAAAAAGTGAAAATACCCAGCAGGAAATAAGTAAAATCTATGGTTCCGCCGTAGACAGTGTACATGTCCTTGTAAATCACGATGTAGCGGTACCCCGGCAGGATCTTCTCGCCCCGCTTGCCGATGTGATCATAGACCTGGCGGTCCTGGGGCAGGATTTCACCCAGGTTCCTGGCTCCCGGCCCCCGCAGGATCATCCCACCATAGTTATGGAAGGACTGGGCCCCCATGATATTGGGATGAGAAAGGATAAAATCCCGGACGGCTCTGGTTTCGGGCCAGCAGAAGGGATAGGGCCCGGCCCCGCGCTGGACGTAATTGGGCTGCCAGTTATAGCCAAAATTACGGTTCATGTCATAGCCGCCCGGCCCGTCTTCGTTAACCAGGCCGTCGCCGTCGTTGTCCAGGCCTTCTGAACCCAGCAGGATGAATTCTCCCTTTTCCCCGGGACGGCAGGGGACCATGACCAGGGGGTTATCGGGACTGGTCTTGTAATTTCCTTTCGGGTCCCGCTTGCGCATGTAGGTTATGGAGCCATCTCCGTCCAGGTCATCCGGTCCGTCTTCATCCAGCAGCCCGTCCCGGTCGTCATCATAAGGAACCAGGCCCGAGCGCGGGGAGTTGGAATCGCTGGCCAGGTGCAGGAAATAATCCCGGCTGTCGGGGTTCATGGTGGGCACGATGTAAAAAGCCCGGTCCCGCAGCAGCCGGTCGACATATTCCAGCTTCCCGGAATTCTTGAGCAGAAAGTAAATCGTGTAAAGGGCTACCTCGGCCCCCTGGATCTCATTGCCGTGAATATTGCCATCTATGTAAAAACCAGGCTTTCTGTCGGCCGGGCCGGTAGCCGGGTTGTTGATGATGACAGCCCAGATATCGCGACCCTGGTAGGACTTGCCGATTGATTCCAGCTTCATCAAATCGGGATAGGCCTGCTGCAGCGCCTTGAGGGCGGCAGTCAGCTCAGAGTGGTCATAAAAATGGTCAAAGCTCAGCTTGACTTCGGGTCTATTCTTGACGCTTTGAGTCCCGTTGACCGGGCTTAAAGCCGACAGGGCTATCAGCAAAACCAGCAAACAGGTGAGGCTTAAACTTTTTTTCATGTCCGTTCTCCTAATCAACCTTGATGGTGGCTTCTACCGGAGCCAGCCGGTTGCTCCAGACCCTGACCGTCAGGCTGGAGCCTTTCCTGGCTTCCACCGTCCATTCCAGTTTCCTGGTTTCTCCGGCCGCCAGGAAGGGAACAATTTCTACCGGGCGCCCGGCAAACAATCTCTGTTTGCCGGCAAGCTTCAGGCTGACCCGGAGGGGATAGGCAGTCAGCGCCCGACGTCCCTGGGCCAGGGAAGTCGGCAGTTGCCCTTCATTCTGGAGGTAGGCCGTAACCCGGTAGAGGTCGGGTCCGAGCTTTTCAATTTTTGTTTCCTTTATCCGGAGAGAGGGCAACTTCAGCATCAGCTTCCGGGCAAACTGAACGTGGAACTTAAGGCTTGACTCCAGCTGGTCGGCCGGCGGCGCATACTTCAAGAAGGGAATAAAGCCCCCGATTTCCACCTGGCCCAGGTCCCGGTGCTGGAAGGGTTGCCAGTTGATAAAACCGGCGCCTTTGAGCGCAGAATCGGAATAGGCCAGGAGATAGGCTTCCGGGTTTTCTTCGGTCTGGCCTGCGGCCCCGGCTGCCCTGGGCATCTTCTCCATCATCTCGGCCATCCGGGCCGGGGTTACCTGCCCGGACTGCACCATTTTAATCAGCATCCCGGCGTTAAAGTTAGGCGGGGCCCCTCTTTCCTTGAGGAAGGCGGCGATTTTTTCTTCGCCCAGGGCCAGGAATTCTTCGGAAGACATTGCTTTTAGCCGCTCGGGGCTCAGCTCATCCTTCTTATCTTCTTTTTTGGGCTCGGGCACCTGCCACAGGTCAAAAGAAAAGACCGGAACTCCATACTGGTAATAGCAAAAGGCGGGGAAAGAACCTTTGCCCACGCCCCGGGCTCTCTTTTCCAGGTAGTCCAGCCCGGCTTCTTTTAAGCCGCTCTTGTACTCTTTTTGCAGTTCTTCATACAGGGCCTGGTCCGAACGGTCAAGGTTCATGGCCGGGCCGAGACCCAGGAAGGTGGCCACCAGGCTTTCGTCTATTTCCATCCCGCCACCGAGACCAGAGCTTTTCAGAGCCTCGACAATTTCCTTGAGGGTGTACTCGGCCTCCGGGTCCAGTCCCAGGAAACCGGCAAACTGCCGTGGCACCCGGACCCGGTCGCTGCCGACCCGGGCCTGCCCGGTCTGCTGCATGTTCAGCAGGTTATTCTCGGTGGAAAAATTGATAACCATGGCTATGTTATTGTGGTCAAACATGAACTTCAACAGGGCTTCGGTTTCTGGCTCGGAGACCGGGTACAGCCCGGCCTGTTTCTGGAAATATTCAAAATCGTGGGGAAAATTGCGGTTGAGTTCAACTCCGCCCTGGCCATCTTCGTTAATCAGACCATCGCCGTCGTTATCCAGACCTTCGCTGTAAACCTGGTACTCTCCCTTTTCGCCCTTCTTGGGGTCAGCCAGGCGCATCAACCTGGGCTCTCTGGGGTCGATTATCCAGCGGCCCTCGGGCGATTTGACCCTCATGATGGTAATCAGTCCATCGCCGTTGAGGTCTTCCGGTCCGTCTTCATCCACCAGTCCATCGTTGTCCTCATCCACCGGCCGGTTGTTGCTTGTTCTTTCCATTTTGGGAACGGTGAAGAAGGCGGCTGCGGCCTCCGGGTTCAGGAGGGGAACCAGGTAAACGGTCTGGCGGTTCAGGAAATCGGCCCAGGCTTTATCCTGGCCGTAGGCCGCCAGAAGCGATTCAGCCAGGCGGAGTACGGCTTCCGTGCCTGGCAGATGCAGGCCTTCGCTGTTGGCTACAACCAGAACTGCCGGCCGGTCTTCCGGCTTGGGTTTGTTCCGGCCGGCGGCAATTTCCAGGGCCAGGAGGTCCTGGCCGCCGTAGGCCCGGCCGATAGAACTCAGGCGGCAGATTTCCGGGTACTTAGCCGCCAGGGTTTTCAGGCTGGCCGCAACCTCAGCCGGAGGTCGGAACCGGGCCTGGCTTTGAGCCAGCCGGGGAGTGATTAGAAGAAAAAACAGAAGCAAACTGGAAGTGATCGAAGTGCCGAGGGCTCTTATTCTCAGCATGTATCCTCCTTCTTTATTTCAAAGCAGATATACGAAAAAACCTGCTTCATCGTTCTGACGTAATCATTTGTATGAAAATTCCGCTAAGAACGGTCAGGTAATTACGACCAATTATTTGTTTCTTACTTTCAAGCTTCATATCTTATAATGGAGCGCGGACAAAAGTAAATTAAAAAAAGGAGGGCAACATGAACTTCCGGCAGAAGCTTGCAGGTCTGGGGCAGAGGCACCAGCCGTTCGCGGCCAGCTATCTGGCCTGGTTGCTGTTGATAATGCTAATTTCCAGGTCAACCACCCTGGCTCAGCCTCAGGACAAGGTGGCCGAGTATCTGAATAATTTTATCACCTGGCGGAACATCGGCCCGGCGGTCCCGGGTGGTCGGACGGTCGACCTGGACGTGGTCGAAAGACAACCCTGGATTATCTACGCCGCCGTTGGCCCCAGCGGTCTGTGGAAATCGGAGAACAATGGGATAACCTGGTCCCCGGTTTTCTACCGCGAAGCCACGGTTTCGGTGGGAGCGGTAGCCGTGGCCCAGTCTTCGCCAAATATAATCTGGGTTGGAACGGGCGAGAGCACCAGCCGGAATTCCGTAACCGTCGGTGATGGAGTCTACAAGTCCGTAGACGGGGGAAAAACCTGGACCAACATGGGCCTGAACGACACCCGCCATATCAGCCGGATAATCATCAGCCGCGGGGACTCCAATGTTGTCTACGTAGCGGCCATGGGCCACCTCTGGGGTCCAAATACCGAGAGGGGAATCTACAAGACCATTGACGGCGGCAAAAGCTGGCAAAAGGTGCTCTATGTTAATGAAAATACAGGTTTTTGCGACCTGGAGATGGACCCTCAGGATTCTCAGATTCTGTATGCCGCGGCCTACGAACATCGAAGGTCTCCCTACCACATGACCAGCGGCGGACCGGGCAGCGGCCTCTATAAATCCAGTGACGGGGGGCAGAGCTGGACCCGGCTGAAACAGGACCTGCCAGAAGGCCTCATGGGCCGGGTCGGGCTGGCCGTGGCCAGGAGCAAGCCGGGTGTCGTTTATGCCCTGATTGAACACCAGGACCCTGGTATCTGGCGCTCGGAAGATTATGGACAGACCTGGAAAAGGACGGCTGATGCCAAAACCTATAAAAATGTTAACAACCGGCCCTTCTATTACAGTCACATTTACGTGGACCCGTCCGACGACCGGACGATATATGTTCAATCGACCGGGCTTTATGTTTCTAACGACATGGGGCAGAAATTTCGGGCGATAGGGCAGGGGACCCATCCTGACCACCATGCCCTCTGGATTGACCCCTCCAATCCGCTCCACCTGATTGACGGAAACGACGGGGGGATAGACATAACCTATGACGGCGGCAAAACCTGGTTCCCGGTCACTTCCATCGACGCCGCAGAAATCTACCAGGTGGGATTTGATTACAGCCTTCCCTACAGGGTCTATTGTGGACTCCAGGATAACGGCTGCTGGGGTGGCCCTTCCCATTCGCTGGACAGCCGGGGCATCCTGAACGAACACTGGGAATTCATCAACGGGGGAGACGGGTTTTTCGTCAGGCCCGACCCGAAGAATAGCTTTATTGTCTACTGCAATTCTCAGAACAATGGACTGGTCAAAAAGGACCTGAGACACGGCCTGGGAAAAGGCCTGCGCCCGGAAGCTTCTCTGAACGAGCCCCCGTACCGTTTCAACTGGAATGCCCCGATTCTCATCTCACCCCATGATAATAATCTCATCTATTGTGCCGGTAATTTCCTGTTCCGGTCCAGGGATGGCGGCTATTCCTGGGAAAGAATCAGCCCGGACCTGACAACCAATGACCCCAAAAAGCAGGTTGACGGGGTGGGTCCGATAACTTTGGAAAACAGCGGGGCTGAGGTCCACTGCACCATTACGGCCATAGCTGAATCTCCAGTCAGGGCCGGGGTGCTGTGGTGTGGCACTGACGACGGTCAGGTACAAGTTTCCATGGACGGCGGCCGTAGCTGGACTAACGTCACTAAGAACATTCCTGGATTGCCAAAAAATTCCTGGTGCAGCCGGATAGAAGCTTCACATTTCGAAGTTGGAACGGCCTACGTGGCTTTTGATAACCACCGGAGTGATGACTATCAGCCATATATCTATAAAACCACTGACGCCGGCCGGACCTGGAAAGCTATCAGGTCAAATTTGCCGGGCTTTGGCTGGGTCCATGTTATTAGAGAACATCCCAGGAACAAAAATTTACTCTTTGTTGGAACTGAGTTCGGTATTTACTATTCTTATAACTCTGGGTTAAGTTGGGTCAAAATTCATGGTACTAACTTGCCCACAGTATCCGTGCATGATATCGCCATTCATCCCAGGGAAAACGACCTGATCATCGGGACTCATGGCCGCGGTATCTGGATACTCGATGACATCGGTTACTTGAGCGAGGCCGGACCTGAAATATTCGATTTCGATTTTTATCTTTTTAAGTCGAGGCCAGCCTACCTTTTATTTACCGCAGCCAGAGGAGATTTCTATTCTTCGCCCGGTTTCAGCGGCAAGAATCCGCCGGCCGGGGTGGGGCTGACCTATTTTGTTAAGAAAGATTTGAGCGGAGACCTGAGGATTAAGATAGTTGATGAAAACCAGGACCTGGTGATTGAGCTCCCGCTGCAGAAGAAGGCTGGACTCAACCGCACTAACTGGAATCTACAGTTCATGCCCAGGGCAGCGGCGGGGAACCAGCCTGTGGCCACAGGCCTGATGAATGTGATGTGCAGCGTCCTGCCCGGAAATTACGGCTTTTCCATCAAGATAGGGGAAAAAGAATACCAGGGTCAGGTCAGGGTGCTGCCCGACCCCAGGTTTGAGCTGGACACTGAAGGCCTCAAAA
The DNA here is from genome assembly GCA_003476685.1 of Acidobacteriota bacterium. Lineage (GTDB taxonomy): Bacteria > Acidobacteriota > Aminicenantia > Aminicenantales > Saccharicenantaceae > Saccharicenans. The sequence goes on from DMVN01000150.1 coordinate 14,118, forward strand.
AACAATACCAGTTAGTCGCTGAATTAAATAATACCAACAACACATTAGCCAAAGGAATAGCTGCCGTCAGGAATATTACCAGGGCCCTGGAAAAAACCCGTAGCGAAATTAGCCTTATCCAGGAGGCAAGCGCCAAAAGCCAAGCCGAGAAAAAGTATAAGCAATTTGAAGAGGCACTAAAAGGCGTAGGAGATATTTTCCAAACCGAAGGAACCCTGCTTGGTTTATCGATGCCTTACGAAAAATTTCTTCGAGGCCCTGTTAACATCAGGCTCATTTCTTTGATTCAGGGAATTTCCGGGTTTCCTGCCGGGCCCACGGCCAGCGAAATCCAGCAGACGGCAGAAATAAAAGTAAGGGTTAAAGAGAGCACAGACAGGCTTAACGAGTTTATAAAGAAGGACCTGGAAGAATTCAACAAATTTCTTGAGGCCAACGGCCTGACTCTGATTCAAAAGCCGGCCTTAATAGAGCAGGATAACTAAAAATCAAAGAAATTTATATATTATTTATAATCAATAACTTATAGATATGTCGGCCTGCCGACAGGGTTTGAATTTTTTGTAAAAATATCTTGTTTTTTTTATTCTTTTTTTGTATATATGTTATAAGGATTTCCAGCGGAGGATTAACTTGATCATCGCTGTTACCAATCAAAAAGGTGGAGTGGGGAAGACTACCACCTGCATTAACGTTTCGGCAGCCCTGGCCCTGATGGGACATCGGGTTTTGCTGGTAGATATGGACCCACAGGCTCATAGCACCATTTCTATTGTTAATAATCCACAGCAGGTGCCAAAGTCTTTATTTGATGTACTGATGGATAAGAACCTGAAAATCAGCGACATCATTGTTAAATCCAACATTCCCGGGCTAGATGTGGCCATCAGCCGGATTTCCATGGCCAAGCTGGAGCCGGCGCTGATAGGTGAATTTGACGGTCATTACAGGTTAAGGGATGCCATCAACCTTGTGAGAGACCATTATGATTATATCTTCATAGACACCCCGCCAACTCTGGGGCTGATAACCCTTAACGCCCTGGTGGCAGCCAGTCATATCCTGATTCCGATACAGTCATCTTATCTTTGCCTGGAAGGCACGGACGACCTGCTGGAAACGATAGAAAAGGTAAAGAGAATTGCCAACCCCGACCTGAAGATTCTCGGTGTGATTATCACGCTCCATGATCGCCGCACCAACATTTCCAAGGATGTAGTGGACCGGATAATAGAAGTCTTCGGGGATAAAGTCTTCAAGACATACATTTCTAAAAGCGTCAAGCTGGAAGAAAGTCCGGCTTATAAAGAAAGTATCTTTACTTTTGCCCCTGATTCCATAGGGGCTCTTCAATATAAATCCGTGGCAGAGGAGTTAATCGAACGTGCAAAAAACTAAAAAATCTGGTTTGCCCGATAATTTAATAATGAGGCATGACCCTCACTTTGTTGAATTAATAGCCTCCAAGACTTCCGCGCCCAGAATCAGGATGATACCGCTTGACCGAATAGAGCCGAATCCTCGGCAGCCCAGGAGCGAACTGGGAGATATTCAGGAGCTGATGGACTCTATCAAGGCTAAGGGCGTTCTGGAGCCTATCATAGTCCGGCCCAAAGGTGAAAAATTTGAAATAATTGCCGGTGAAAGGCGTTTCGTAGCTTCACGGAACCTTGGCCTCAAAGAAATTCCCTGCATAGAGATGGTCGTTGGCGACCAGGAGGCCATGGAAATCAGCCTCATAGAGAACCTGCAGCGCAAGGACCTGGATATCTTTGAAGAAGCCGACGGCCTTAAGGCTTTGATGAGTCTTTATGGCTACAGTCACCAGGAAGTCGCCGATAAGATCGGCAAAGCCAGGTCCACGATTACGGAAATTATTTCGGTTAGCCGCATCCCGTTATCGTTAAGAGAAAAATTAAAGGATGCTGGTATAACCAGCCGCAGTACAATAATCGAGATTGCCAAGATTGAAAATCAAGAAACTATGGCTAGAGTCGTCGACCAGATTGTAGAAAGGAAGCTCACCAGGACCGATACCAGGGACCTGACCAAATTATTTAAGGAAAAGGAAGAAAAAGAAAAACCTAAATATTTTGTCTACAATTTTGTTCCTAAAGACAATAAAAATTTCAGGCTCAGGATTGAATTCAAAAAAGAGGTTGTAACCAGGCAGGAATTGATTAATATCCTTGAAGACGTTATCAGGCAGCTCAGGGAAGAATCTTCATCAAAAAGAGGACCGTCACAACCTAAAGACGAGCCGGAATCGAAAGGATAATGCAGTCATTTTTAGAATCATGGCCCCAACCTTGATATTAGTTTACATAATATAACTTATGCGACACGACACCTGCCTGATTATCATCTCATTTTTTATCAATGATTTAGCATCATGTTAATCCTGTTGATTTCTTTCTTGACCAGCTTTTAGGCAACTGTGGAAAAATGATAATGCCGGCGGCCTTTTCCCGTTTGTTTGTTTATCGAGAGAATTTTGAAGATATCGGGTTATGAAGGTATCTGATTATGGTTAATTAACCTGGTTAATAATCTCTTGAGGTATGTATTAAGTAGCTTAGGTAATTTTTTGGTTTTTTATACAGCTGTTTTAATCAGGACCATAATCCATCTGATAAGGTGGTGATAAACATCTCGAACTAATCGGGGTTAAAATAACAGTTGGAAATCCTGATAGCTGAGACTAGCCTGGTGATCATAATACTAATTAAAAACCCCTGGGGTTTAGTCAGGAATCGGCTGATTTCTCAAAGCTCGACACCCGGGAGTTCGCAGCTATTCTTACCTTATTCTCTGTTACAGGCCTGATTGACTTATACGCGGGCTTAGGCCTTTTCATAAGGTCTGGCCATTCCTAAATCTCTATCTGGCTGGTTATCCTTCCATTCAGGTGGGTCCCGGGACTTTTATGACGGTTCTCCCCTGTCGAAGTTTTTAGGCTCCGTCTCTTTACGGTGCCTCGACCAGTCTTTGAGCTTTTTCATTCAACAGTTGTTTATTATCCTATCCTGGCATAAATAAAGTAGGTCCTTCCGACTTTTAAGTGGGTAAACTCGGAGAATCATAACTTTCATTGAGCGAATAGAGGAATCAACGATGAAGGTTTTAAAAGATGGTCGGAGAGGAACGTTCTGTATTTTGTTGATATTTCTTCAATTGGCTTCATTTTCGATGAGTTGGCCAAGATTCAACTTAGGTTTAAGGAACCAGGAATCTCTCACTTTTACCCACAATATAGCCGGATGAGCCATAAAGTATTGTTCATTAAATGGATAGCAGATCTATTCTTGTAAATTATTTATAATCAATAAAATACATATTAATAATTTAATATCAATAATTTAGCAAACTCCAGGCCTTCTGACTTAAGCGGCCGGAAAATTTTTTCGCAAAAGCTTAAACGCCTGACGATTACCAAGATATTATTGAAGGGATTAGGCCACAACCCAGACAAAACGCTGGTCTCAGCTATACGGAAGGAATCTTTACCAGTAATTTATCAGCAATCAATAATCAGTAATCTAGGGAAAATTAACGGCACTAAGAAAAAGACAAGGCTGAACCGAAATAAAGCGGGTCAATTGTCGCTATATTCTTTGCCGCGAACCAGAAACCCCCGGCCTTCGAATCATCACCTAAACCACCCCCAACTCTCTGGTTGCCAGGTATGGCTAAAGATAAACAGATAGAGTATCTCACTCAGCTCAGCATTACAGATTAAGACTTGCCAGTTCGGATTATGGGCCTTCAGCCAGACCTGTAGACCGGGGGGCTTTAATGATTTCAGGCAGCGCTTACAGGCTTCTTACAGGCCCTTGCTCATAGCATCCAGGAATTCGCCGTTGGTCTTGGTCTTGGACAGTTTTTCCAGCAGCAGTTCCATAGCTTCGACTTCGTTGAGCTGGCTGAGGATTTTGCGCAGAATCCAGACCCGGTTGAGGTCCTTATCGCCGATGAGCAGCTCTTCTTTCCTGGTTCCGGAACGGCTGATGTCAATGGCCGGGAATATTCTCTTGTCAACCAGCCGGCGGTCGAGGTTGATTTCCATGTTGCCGGTACCCTTGAATTCTTCGAAGATGACGTCATCCATCCGGCTGCCGGTGTCCACCAGGGCCGTGGCCACGATGGTCAGGCTGCCGCCTTCTTCAATCTTTCGGGCTGAACCAAAGAACTTCTTGGGCTTGTTGAGGGCATTGGCGTCAATACCGCCCGACAGAACCTTGCCCGAGGGCGGGACGATGGCGTTATGAGCCCGGGCCAGCCTGGTGATGGAATCCAGCAGGATGACCACATCCCGCTTCAATTCCACCAGCCTCTTGGCTTTTTCCAGGACAATGTTAGCCACCTGGACGTTGCGGGTGGGCGGCTCGTCAAAAGTGGAGGCCACCACTTCACCGTTCACGCTTCTCTTGAAGTCGGTGACTTCTTCAGGTCTTTCGGCCACCAGCAGCACTATCAGGAAGATTTCCGGGTGGTTCTTTTCTATGGA